>JALZCF010000230.1 GCA_030863245.1 Chloroflexota bacterium | reverse complement strand
ATTCGATATATCGGATGAACTCCATCGCAGCGGGTGTGCGCCGAACGTCCCGCTTCAAGAAGGGAAGCGGCTGTTGGCCGGCCCGTCGCGCGGCAAGCCATTCCAGGCCCACCGGCGCTCGGATGTCACTACCCAATAGCAGCACGTGTACGTCTGCTCTCACAACGGCATCCTCGTCAACGGGATCGTTTCGGCGCGGCGACTGTGCAATACGCCAGCCCAGGTCCACGGGAATCTCCGTTACGGCCCGGCCTAGGATCTCGCGTTCACCTTCGAGGTCCGATGCAGCTGATATATAGAGCCGTACTTGCTCAGTCATCTATCTCTCCACCTAGATTGGGCTGCCACACATCACTGGAAGGGTAGAGATCCTTCCAACCACGCCAATGGGTGAGTTGAACGGGGAAGGGCTCGAGGTGGGTGCCTTCCAGCGGGCCGGATCGGGCCGTTCCGGTCGCCGCATCCCAACGAGTCCCTGTCTCGCGGTCGCGCAATACGCCATCCTCCAGGTTGAACGTCAAGGTACGACCCTCCTGCACGCGCTGCCATGCAGCCACAGCACCCGGTTCGCCGAGGGCGACGAGCAGGAAGGGAGGCGCATTGTCAAGCTCGGCATTCACCACGCCGGCCGCTTCAACCGCTTTCAAAGGATAGGCGCGCGCCGCGCTATCGGAGGACGCCCCGAGCACGTACCCCAGGTTGCGTTCCTTCATTCCTTCCTTCCGCGTCGTATTGGGAAACGAAGGGAAGGCGAAGGAGGGGGAGCGCTGCGTTCGCTCCTCAGCGATAACAAACGTGCTCTCAGGATAGGCCGCTACCCACTCCTCCCAGGGTAGCTGACGCGCGGTGAGCAGTTCGAGCGCCGTTCCTGCCAGCTCTCCCTCAATCGCCTTAAGACGGGATTGCGCCCACAGGGTCCCCGTCTGGCGGTCCATCATGACCATCGCATTATCCACCACCTGACCGCTTACCCCGAAGCTCAGCTCGCGGGGTACGCCCGCCGTGTCCTTCACCTCTCGAGAGAAGGCGATACCACTGTTGCACAGGGCGCAGAAGGTAACTGCGATGGGCTCCCCGCCAAGGGTGTCGTTCACCAATTCGTGGCGGCTCAGTAGGCCAACCGGATAAGCGCGCGCCTCGTCGTTGACCACGACCCCCATTACCTCTGCACGGGGCACCATGTACGCCGCCGCTTGCTCGGCAGACACTGTTGCAGGATGATCGAGCGCCTGAATCGCATCGGGTGGAAACAGCGTCCGGATTGAGAGCGATGGTTCAGCCGCAGGTGTGGGCTCGGGCAACGCGAGTGCGCTCGCGCATCCAGTTATCAGTAGCAACGATAACAGAACGATCAGATACTTCCACATTGGTTATCAATTCCTCCGGCTCCATTCTAGCACATCCCCTGCTTATCTCGCAGCCAACAAAAAACGGAACGTGCTAGTGAACACATTCCGTTTCTCAGAACAATAGCTACGAAGTGAGCCGGTTCTCTGTAACGAAGATTACGTGTTACGCGCTATGTATCGATAACCGGGCGATACGCACCACGCACTCAGTATCATGCCTACCTTATCGTCTCACCTGGCTGGACAGCCAGAACCTCTACCTCCTCGCCGACAAGCGACTTCAATTGTTCTGGTGTCCCAGTGAGCACGGGGAAGGTCCCAAAGTGATGCGGCACCACGCGCTGCGCCTTCATCAACTGGATCGCCTTGGCCGCTTGCCGCGGCCCCATCGTGAAGTGGTCACCGATGGGCATCATCACCAGGTCGGGCTCATACAGCTCCGCGATGAGCGCCATATCCCCGAATACATCCGTGTCGCCGGTGTTGTAGAGTCTGTAGCCGTTCTCGAACTCAAGGATGAAGCCGCAGGGGTCACCCATATCCACGCTCTCCTCACCATCCATCATAGAAGAGGAATGCAGGGCGTTCACGAGCGTCACCTTGATCCCATCGATCTCGAGCGTACCGCCCTTGTTGCCTCCCATCGTGTTTGTGACCCCCTTGCTCTCCGCCCATGTGATCAGATCAAAGATCCCGACGACAGTGGCACCCGTGCGCTGCGCTACGGTGACCAAATCGCCCACATGGTCAGAGTGACCGTGCGTACAGATGATAACATCTAGCTCGTCAATCCCCTCCCCTTTGTACTCCTCCGGGCAGGCTGGGTTGTTCTCTAGGAACGGATCGAACAAGATGCGCTTACCTTCCGGGCTCCGCACCAACCACGTTGCGTGGCCGAGCCACGTCAGCTCCACGCCATTGTTAAGCTTCTCCATGCAGCTTGCTCCTTTCTAGTTCAATTGTCAGATATCTGCTTACAAGAAGCTGCTTTCCAACTTCCGAGTATACCATGTGGCGGCAGAGCAGAAAAAGGCTCACGCCTCCGCGCGAATGTTGGTGTTGTGTCTTACCAGCTATATCGGCGCAGCAGAAGGTTACAATCCTTACAGAAAAGCAGAACATTTGTCCTTCCATGTTGACATGGAACTATTGTTCTCTTATACTTAGAGGAGATACAAACCTGCCCAAGGAGCGCAAGATGGCAGCCAAGAAAAAAAAGCAGGATAAGCTAAGCCCCAAACAAGAACGGATTCTTCTCTTCATCGAGGATTGCATCGCTGAGCGTAGCCAGCCGCCCTCCATCCGCGAGATTTGTGATAGCTGTAACATCAGCTCTACCTCCGTAGCCGATTACAATCTGAAGCGACTGGAGGAGAAAGGCTATATCTCTCGGATGAGTAACGTCTCTCGTGGCATCCAGGTGTTGCAGCCAATCGGTGCTTTACGGGAGACGGAGGAATCTTATAACGTGCCTATTTGCGGGAAGATTGCTGCTGGTGCTCCGATCCCGCTACCGGAGGAAAGCCAGCCAGAAGATTTCATCGAGATTGCGAAGAATCATCTCCGCGCGCCGAGCGGCAGGAAGTTATTTGCACTACGTGTCGAGGGACAGTCGATGATCGATGCGCTCGTGGATGATGGAGATGTTGTGATCCTCTCCTCTCAAGAAACGGCGGACAACGGTGACATGGTGGCGGCATGGATTAGGAGTCGGGAAGAGGCAACGCTCAAGCGTTTCTACCAACAGGGAGACAAGGTAGTCCTCCGCCCTGCCAACCGGTCCATGTTCACCGAAGAGGAGATCAAGACAAACTTCACCTTCCCCGCTTCGGATGTTCAGATCAATGGCAAGGTCTGCTTCGTCTTCCGTCAGATGTAACCCTCTATAAACAAACAGAGAGAGCCCCTCACGCGCCAGGGGCTTTTTTGTCGCTGCAGCAATCTGGCCACGCTGTGGTCATAGAAGCCTCTCTCCTAGATTTCCCATCTTCGTACCTCTTCGAGCAGTTGCTCGTCTGTCATATCCAGGCGGATGGGTGTGATGGAGACGTAGCCATGATGAACGGCCCAAATATCCGTATCGACCGCCTCGCGATCGCCTCCCGGTTCTACACCGTCGATCCAGTAGTACGGACGACCAGAGGGATCGTTGTCCACAACCAGTTCGTCCGTATACTCACGAATGCCAAGTCGCGTGACAGCGATGCCGCGCCATTCCTCTGACGGAATCGCGGGCACGTTCACATTGAGGAGCGTGTGACGGGGTATCCCCTGCTCCCATACCCGCTGGGCGATTCGCGCGGCGACCGCCGCTGCATCTTTGAAAGAGGCCTCCGGATCGCGAGTATCTAGCGAGACAGCAATCGAAGGATACCCAAAGATGGCCGTCTCGAAGGTGGCTGCCACGGTTCCAGAGTAGGTGATATCTTGTCCCAGATTGGGCCCTCTGTTGATCCCGCTCACTACTAGATCAGGTTTGCGCTCCAGTAAGCCCAAGAAGGCGAGGGCCACACAGTCGGCCGGCGCCCCATCCGTGACAAAGGCGGGTATTCCTTTGTGTGGGAAGGGATAGGGGTCAGCGCGCAGGAAGCGATTGAGTGTTTTCTGGTGCCCGGAAATCGACCAGTTACTGCCTGGCGCGACGACCGCTACTTCTCCTACTTCCAACAGCGCCACCGCCAGGGCGTGGAGTCCTGGCGATGTGATGCCGTCGTCGTTTGTTACCAAGATGTGTGGTGGCACGTTATCTTCCCACCACACGGATACGTATCGGTTCGCTCTGCGTTCGGTTGCCAGCCGCGTCGATTGCCACGGCATACAGTTCGATCTCGCGCTCCTCATCGTCCGCGAGACCGGCATCATCGCGCATCCAACGCACGTTGAAGGTGGAGTGGCTACTTCCGATGAGGCGATCGTTAATGTAAAACTCAACCTGGTCCATTGTAATGTTATCGGACGCTTGGGCCTGGATGTTCAACCAGGAATCACCTCCCAGCTCGTGTACTGTGTCCGGATAGGGATAGGTGATTCTCACCTCCGGCGCGACATTGTCGACATATACCTGCGTCGAGGCACGTTGCACACTGTCATCCTGCCCAACGACCGTGAGCTGCACTGTGTAGAGGCCATCTTCGAAGCCGCGGGTATCCCAAAACTCTAGCGCGCTGTTGGAGCGGGGCTCTGTGTGTTCCGGCCCGACTCGTGTCCATGCCGCTGGGTCTAACCCCTGCCCGACCTCTATGTAGTACAACCGGAAGTCACTCACTTCGATGATCCTCGTTTGCGGGAGCTCCACCGTGTCTTCCTCATCGTCTGCGCCCTCCGTGGGGGTCGAGATTGGAGTTGGGGAGGCCAGCTCCCTATCTTCCTCATCCTCAGTCGAATCCACGATTGGGACCTCGAGAAATCTTACCGGCAGATAGGCGTTGCCCTCGATTGCCACCGTCCCACTCACATAGGTATACGGAAGAGGATTCAGGATGACGATGGGCCCTTCACCAGCCGTAGGCACATGGGAGGAATCGTACACAGTGGGGGGCAGTGGGATATTATTGGCACGGGCCCAGTCCTCTGCCTCCGGCGGGATCATCATGAAAACCTCGGTTCGAATCAGCTCTGGCGGGCAATAGACTGTCGCCAAACGACCGCTGTCACCACAGAGGCGGGCAGGCTGGAAGAGCGTATCGTGGGCAGTGGGCTGAGTCCCTTCCACAAAGATTTCCGTTTTGACTTCGGGACAGTGTGGCGAGGGCAACATGCCGCTCTTCGCGCACACCTGCACCTGCACGATGCCTGAGGGTGCCGAGAAGCGCTCAACCGGCAGCCCCTCGTGCAGGTGCATCATCCCCTGTTGCCAGATCGGTGCCGCTACCTTTGAGCCAGGTGCCTCACCCTCTTCAGTCATCACTCGGTAATCGGCGTTACCCACCCATACACCGGTGACGTATTGCGGGGTGAAGCCCAGCGTCCAGCCATCGCGGAAGTCATTGGTGGTACCCGTCTTGGCGGCGACGGGACGGTCCGGCAACACCAACCTGTTGTCCTCTCCAAAGGCGGGAATGCGCGCCTCATTGTCACTCATGATATCCTGCATGAGGTAGGCTAGCTGGGGCGAGATGACCTGCCGCGTCTCGGGCTGCGTGTAGGCGTGAATAATGTCGCCTTTGGCGTCGACGACTCTCAGGATCGAGACGGGGTTCAACTCGCGATAGCCCGGGCGCTGCTGGAGCGGCGGCGCCGGTTGACCCACCATCACCCCATTGTTCGCCATGACGCCGAAGGCGTAAGCATGATCCAGCAGCGTCACCTCGCCACCACCCAGTGTCAGGGACAGGCCAACATCCTCCTTGCGTAGCGTGTTGATGCCCATCACGTGCATCGTTTCGATTACGCGGTCGATGCCCACCATATCCATCACCTTCACGGCCGGAATGTTAAGTGACAGCGCCAGTGCATCACGGAAGAGCACCGGGCCGTTGTAATCGCGGTAGTAGTTTTCTGGCACGTAGGGGGGATTGGGGTAATCGTCAAAGACCGTGCGCACATCCCAGACCAACGACGCTGGGGTGAAGCCATTCGCGAACGCTGTCAGGTAAGTATAAGGCTTGACGCTGGAGCCAGGCTGACGGGGCACGACTGCCATATTGATCTCACCATCGATTGCCTCATTGTTGTAGTCCAGCGAACCCATCAGGGTAAGTATCTCGCCCGTGCGTGGGTTGATGGTGACGATGGCGGCATTTGATGCATCGATGCCTTCTGCCTGGAGGGCTGCTATGTGATCGCGCGCGATTTGCTGCTGTTTGAGGAATTGCTCGTAATCCAGCGTGCTGTAGATCGTCAGGCCACCGTTGTAGAGCAGATCAGTATTCTGATACTTGGTTTGTAGGAGCTCTTCCAGCTCACGTAGGGCGTAGAGCGTGAAGTGAGGGGCCTTGAAGGCCTCACCGTAAATGGGCCTCACCAGGTGCTCCAGTACCGGCTCCGCCAGCGCGGCCTCGTACGAGTCATAGGTGAGGTATCCCTCCTCCCACATACGTCGCAGCGCCACTTGCTGACGCTCAATGGCTGCCTCAGGTTGCGTGAAGGGATCGTACGAGGCAGGCTGGTTGGGGATGATGGCTAGGAGAGCTGCCTCGGCGACCGTTAGATCACCAGCATTTTTCCCGAAGTACGTATTGGCTGCCGCCTCTGCTCCGTAGGCTAGATTGCCGTAGTTGATCGTGTTGAGATACCATTCCAAGACAGTATCTTTGTCGTACAGGCGCGATAGCTCAACTGCGAGGATAGCCTCTTTGATCTTGCGCTCGTAACTCTGCTCGTATCGCTCTTCGGCATCAATCGCCACCAGCTTGATGAGCTGCTGCGTGATAGAGGAGCCTCCTCCCTGAATCGTGCCAGCACGAAGGTTGAGGTAGGCGGCACGCGCGATACCACGGAGGTCTACACCCGGATTGTCATAAAAGGTCTTGTCTTCAAGCGCGATGGTCGCGTTGATAAGATGGGGAGAAATGGCATCCAGCGGAACCACCTGGCGGTTGCCGCCACGTGGGTCGTAGACTTCCCACAGTAGATGCGTACCGGTACGGTCGTAGATCTTCGTCGTCTTGAACTCGCGTGCCGTCCCCTCTGCAACAGCATCGGGACTCGGCAACTCGCCCTCGTACACGTTCTCTGCATAGAAGGCGACGCCCTGTACGACGATCCCTTCTACGATATGGTCGACCCACTCTGGTGTGCGCTCAGCAAGATAAAGCCCTCCGACCGCCGCCATCGTGGTGGGAACCGCGAACAGGAAGAAGGTTAGCATGAGAAGCAATGCAAGCAGGGCAAGCCAGATCCGCCAAATAGGCGATTGAGCTTGTTTGCGCCGCCGCTGCCGCAGGCTCAGTACAGGGATTGTCGATACTCGATCCATTATCAGCTATCAATCATTAGAGGCATTCAAAGACCCTTGACGCCATGAGGTGCATGGCAGGTGCCAATCGCGCCATGTTAGCACGCACGGGGACAAAACCAAAATAGGATGGGCTCTGAGAGGAGCGCGAGGGGTTAAATCTCTCCCTCTTTCTCAATCACTAGCAAATGTGAGAGACCGATCGCACGGAGGGGGGTAACCTCCAGCGCATGGGTGGTCGTGCGAAGGAGACGACCAAGGATGGGACGACGACGGACGATGTTGTCGTAGCCGGGGAAGACTTGTGTATGGTGGATGATCTCCATGGGCAGCCCGTCGAAGAGGCGGCGCAACCCGCTGGCCGTGTAGGAACGCACGTGCGGGGCGAGACGATTGCGCAGGGGGTCAGGTAGGTAGTTAACGCCAAACTTGTTGCCGAAATAGTACTTCCCATCCCAGTAGATGCCGTGCGTCTCGAAGAGCCAAAGGCGGTTGGGCACGAAAATCACGGCTCGCCCACCTAGGCACAGCACGCGCACGATCTCGCTCGCAGCGAGTGCATCGTCACCTACGTGCTCCAAAACCTCATGGGAGAGTACGAGGTCGAAGAAGTTATCCGGGAAGGGGAGAGGCTCGGCGGCAACAACCACGTCGTTACGTTCGCCCGCCTGATGCGCGCGCTCAAATTCATACTCAGTGCCGGTTGCCAGGGTTACACGCGGACCGACTGCTTTCATCTTCTCCAGGTATAGGCCCAGGCCAGTGCCGACATCCAGAATGCGTTGCGCACGATCCAGCTGACCCCAATGGCGGATCATCTCGAGCCGACGATCTTGCCCGGCCCGCCACACGTAGCTCGGCTCCCCAAGTTGAGCGGCGTTTGGACTAGGTTGATGACCTGGTTGCTCTTTCATCCCTGAAACGTGAACATGAACGACGGACGGTTCCATGAGTGCTATTCGTGTGACTTTGAGTCTACCGACTCCCGTGGATTAAGGCAAGGAGCCACTGTAAGACACATTCCGTCCCAAGTGCAGCCCATGAAGTATACTGAGGACAAAGTCCCTCATCACGTATCACGTTCTGTGCTTGCCACTCAAGTCCAGGAGAGGTAGAATGAAACCGTACACCCGCGAGCTGCATCAAAAAAGGAAGGTGACCGTGGTTGCCAGTCGCATCGTTTACATCTGTGAGATCTGTTTCCGTGCGTCGGATACACCGGATACATGCTGTGGGGGACATCGAATGGTGAGATGCGATGCAGGGGAGCCTGGAAGCGAGCGCTCTCGTCCACTCTACGACGATGAGGGACGCCTGCTTACCCATGCACCCAGATGGTGGTTGGAGCGGCACCAGGAGGCGACGCAAGGGTAATCTAGCTTCGGTTATGCCTGCTGGAGAATGCCTGCTATGCAATGGGCTCTGCGACGCGCAACAGATGGGCGTGGCTGTACAACGGGGGTAGTGGTTTTGAATATGTCCTATTCTTTAGGAACGATAGCAATAGTGTAAGGAGAGCGGAAAATGGAAGAGGTTGTGATTATTGGTTCGGGGCCTGCGGGGTTGACGGCAGCACTCTACACCGCCCGCGCCAATCTGCGTCCCATTCTGATTACTGGGAACGAATTCGGCGGGCAGCTTGCTACGACGGCGGAGGTAGAAAACTATCCTGGTGCGGCCAAGGAAGGATTGACGGGCCCGGAGCTGATCGACGCCATGCGCGAGCAGGCTGAGCGCTTCGGCACACGTGTCGTATATGATGAGGTGGTCGAGGTCGATTTCAGCGGTCCGCCTCACCGGATCAAGACGCACGGTGAGGAATATGAAGCCAAGGCCGTTATCGTCACCACGGGCGCGAGCCCTCGAAAACTGGGTGTCCCTGGTGAGAAGGAATTTACCGGACGCGGAGTCTCTTATTGCGCTACCTGCGATGGTTTTTTCTTCCGTGGGAAAGATGTCATAGTGGTCGGTGGCGGCGATTCCGCGATCGAGGAGGGCCTTTTCCTCACGAAGTTCGCCAACCGTGTGCGTGTGATTCACCGTCGGGACCAACTGCGCGCGGGGGTACTCCTGCAGGAGCGTGCGTTTAACAATGACAAGATGGAATTCGTCTGGAATACAGTTGTGACCGGGATCGTCGGCGACGGCACGGTCCACAAGGTCGAGATGGCGAGTACGGTGTCGGATGAGAAGAGAGATCTAGAGACCGATGGTGTTTTCATCTACATCGGCCACTACCCAAACAGTAGCCTCTTCAAAGGGATTCTTGAGATGGATGAGCATGGCTACATCCTGACGGACGAGCGCAAGCGAACCAATGTCCCGGGCGTTTTTGCAGCGGGTGAGATCGAGGACCCGGTGTTCCGGCAGGCGATAACGAGTGCGGGTGCGGGATGCAAGGCCGCCATGCAGTGTGAGAAGTATCTCTCTGAACTGGAAGGAACACCCGAACCGGGTGGCCCTGGACGATCCCTTGCGAGTTGGTAGCTGGTAACGAGCATCCCTGAAAAGGCAAAGGGCGTCTGCCGAAGCAGACGTCCTTTTTGTTTTGGATGGCCCACTGCTTGCTATGTTTCTAAGAGACTCTCTTTGTACTGCGAGCTTTACGTGCTCGGCCATGAACCCGCCAGCACTAGCCTGAAAGGAACGACAAATGCCAAATCGACTTGCTGATGAGTCTAGCCCTTACTTGCTCCAACACAAGGATAACCCCGTGGACTGGTACCCATGGGGAGAGGAGGCGCTGGAAAGGGCACGGCGTGAGAACAGGCCTATCCTGCTCTCTATCGGCTACTCAGCCTGTCACTGGTGCCATGTGATGGAGCATGAGAGCTTCGAGGACCAGGAGACCGCCGAGATCATGAACGAGCACTTCGTCAACATCAAGGTGGATCGCGAGGAGCGACCCGATCTGGACTCGATCTACATGGACGCGGTCACTGCCATGACGGGCCATGGTGGCTGGCCAATGACGGTGTTTCTGACGCCAGAGGCGGTTCCCTTCTACGGGGGTACCTACTATCCACCCGAACCCCGCTACGGCATGCCGAGCTTCAAACAGGTGTTACGTGCGGTTGCGGACAGCTACGATAACCGGCAGGAAGAGCTCGTCGAGCAGGGGCAGAAGCTTCTGGACCACATCGCTCGTCGCAGCCAACTAGCGGCTCGTGACGAGGAGCTCAATGCAGGGGTGCTTGATCGGGCATTCGAGCAACTCATGCGCCAGTTTGATGCGCGCTGGGGTGGCTTTGGCACGAGTGGACCGAAGTTTCCACAGCCGATGGTACTAGAGTTCGTGCTTCGGTACTATCGTCGTAGACAGGACAGCCGTGCTCGTCGTCTGTTAGATAAGACTCTGCAGCGTATGGCCTACGGCGGCATGTATGATCAGCTGGGCGGCGGCTTCCATCGCTACTCGGTGGACGAGAAGTGGTTGGTCCCCCACTTCGAGAAGATGCTCTACGATAACGGTCAGCTCGTCTCACTCTACCTGCACGCCTACCAGATGTTCGATACGCCGCTCTACCGTCGCGTTGCCGAGGAGACGCTCGACTACCTACAGCGTGAGATGATCGACCCGGCGGGCGGGTTCTACTCCTCACAGGATGCCGATAGCGAGGGAGAGGAGGGGAAATTCTTCGTCTGGGGGGCTGAAGAGGTTGACGCAGCCTTGACGCCGGAAGAGGCGCGCGTCTTCAAGGCCTACTACAATGTCACGGAGAACGGCAATTTTGAGGGGAAGAATGTGTTGTGGATCCCACGCGATCCTGATGTGGTAGCGGCGAACCTGAATCTGAGCGAGCGTCAGATGAACGAGACGCTGGAGCGTGCGCGACAAAAACTATTCCAGGTACGCTCCAAGCGCGTACCACCCGGCACCGATACCAAGGTGCTGACCTCCTGGAGTGCGTTAGCTATCGCTGCCTTTGCCGAGGCGAGCCGTGTGCTTGCAGAGCCGTCCTACCGTGAGGTTGCCGAGCGCGCGGCCCACTTCATTCTCCAAGTGATGCGTGACGAGGATGGTCGCTTGCTACGGACATGGAAGGAGAATCCGGGCGTCGCCAAGCTGAACGCCTACCTGGAGGATTATGCCTACTTCATCCACGCACTGACCTATCTATACGAGGCCACCTTTGGCGAGCACTGGCTCCGCTCGGCACAGGAGTTGACAGAGATCATGCTAGCGGAGTTCCGGGACCCGAAAGGGGGTTTCTATGATACGGGTGGGGAGCACGAGCGTCTTGTCCTACGACCGAAAGATGTGGTGGACAACGCGACTCCCAGTGGCAACTCGATGGCGGCGCTGGCGCTGCTACGCTTGGGGGCATTCTTGAATGAGGAGAAGTATATTGACGAGGCGCACCGCACCCTTCAACTGGTCGGCAGGGGCATGGGCGAGCAGCCGCTTGGCTTTGGCAACTGGCTTGTGGCACTGGATTGGTGGCTATCGCCGACGACCGAGTTTGCTCTGGTGGGGAAAGAAGCAGATATCCAACCTTTCGTACATGAGATCTTCTCCCGCTTCCTTCCCAACAAGATCGTCGCGCACGCGGTGCCGACGGAGGTGGCTGAGGTGGCTGAGACGATCCCGCTGCTGCGTGAGCGTGATACCCTCCACGGAAAGGCGACGGCCTACCTCTGCCAAAACTTCACCTGCAAGCAACCCGTCACCGATGCAACCGAGCTGGCTGACCAGATCGAGCAGATCTTTGCCTGAGAGGGGCAAGCAGGGTTGGGCGAGGTGGAGGATTGAATGATGGGCAAGAAACGAAAGGGTATCCCAATTCTGCCTCCTCTCTCGTTTTTTTAAGAGATCAATCATTGCCCTTTGGTGATCCTGTCTTCCATCATGCAATCGCAGGACCCGATTCTTATTGCCCTGCTCCCCCAACCGATCGATCTAGAACGCGCGCGTGATGGATGGTACCGTGTGCCGCTAGCCCACGCGCCCGCCGCGCTGATGAGAGCGAAGGCACTGGCCTTCTACCAGCCTGCCTCATTTGGTGACGAGCGTTGGCAGGTGGCGTGGTACGCGCGCGTGCGATCGGTGGAGAGGGCGAGGCGGCGAGATCTCATTCCAGAAGAGCCTACCCATCGTCGAGCGAATGAGCTATACGTTTGCGTGCGGTTGGCTGCCCTCGTCCCCGTCGAGCCACCGAAGCAGGCACAGAAGGGGCGACGCCTTCTCTTCGTCACGACTACCTGGGGCGCGTTCCAAACCGCCAAGAGTTTGGATGAGCTCCTAGCGCGCCCACCGAGGCCCATTGCTGACGATCCGCTCTATGGCATTATCCGGCAGCAACTTGCCGATCAAGAAGGAATTGCCGATCCCGACTCTACCCACCAGAAACGCCTCTTTGAGCTCGGCAACGCCGCGTTTGCTAAGCTAGATTGGTAATTATTCTAGCACTCCTTTGGCCCGATGGGTGCGGGCCTATAGGGGTGTGAGTCACCACGCACGATCCGCAATCCATGCCTTCTGTGGTACAATTGTGCGCATGACTCACCCTCTTACCTCCACCCCCTGGCCTATTGTTGGTCATGAGCTCGTGGTCAGACGATTGGCGCGCGCCGTAGCAGAGGGAAGCGTTGCCCACGCGTACTTGCTCGGTGGGTCGGACCATATTGGGAAGCGGACGGTGGCGCAGACCTTTGTGAGGGCACTTCTCTGTACGAGCGAGGGTAAACGGCCTTGCGGCACCTGCCGTGCGTGCGGTCTCGTGCAGTCAAATCATCACCCGGATTTCCTTGTGCTGGACAGGGCGTGGCAGGCTGCAAACCTACCGGACAAGCACGACGCTCAGTCCGTGAGTGTGGATGCCGTGCGCCTGATGAACAATGAGTTGACCCGCCGCCCACATGAGGGCCAATGGAAGGTACTGTTGGTGCCGAATGTGGAAGAATTGACGATACAGGCAGCAAACGCTTTCTTGAAGACGCTAGAGGAACCCCCACCGTTTGTTGTGATACTCTTGACCACTCGCGATCCCGAGCTCGTACTACCCACAATTCGCTCGCGTTGTCAGCCAGTGTCGCTCTTGCCGTTACCCATCGAGCAGGTGGAACGGGCCCTACGTACACAGTGGGGGGTAGAGCCGGAGCATGCGCGGTTGCTGGCAAAGCTCAGCGAGGGGCGCATCGGGTGGGCGATTCAGGCGGTACAGGATGATGCACTCCTGGAAAAGCGGCGAGAGGCTCTCGAACGGCTGCAGAGCGCCCTGGCAGGCAACCGAGCCGAGCGGCTCCTGATGGCTGCCAACCTTAGTTCAGACGGCGATAATGAGATGATGCGCGTCTGGGCCGCATGGTGGCGCGATCTCCTGCTAGTGCAAAGTGGTGTGCCAGATGCCATCATCAACGTGGATGCGCGCGCCGCTCTCGAACGGGCCAGTCAGCGATATACCTTGGAGCAAGTTCGCGACTTCCTGCGCGAGCTACAACGGCTGCTTCGCCTCTCACAGGAGACCAACGCCAACCGCCAGCTCCTCTGGGAGGTACTTCTTCTGAAACTACCCCATCCGCCCTCGTAGCTGGTCGCGACTCAACACGACAGGAACAAAAGGAGCCCTCAGTCG
>JALZCF010000219.1 GCA_030863245.1 Chloroflexota bacterium | reverse complement strand
GAGGACGTAGCCACAGAGGAACAACCATTTCGGGAAGAGGTGATAGCAAGTGAGTGAAGAACCCTTGTGGAAGCGCCACCGGAAGCAGCTAGATGCGCTCTATGATCTGGAGCCGAACTTCGACCTGGACCGTACCCATCAGTATACAGAGGAGAACGGTTGGAACATTGACGAATACGAGGCGGAACTACCATCCGAGCCATCTGGAGCACCCATCCCCGGTGGTCCTTGGGAGATCGCAAAGCGGATCATCCATGACTACAAGTTCCCGCCTCCCGAGATTATCACTGGCATCTACTACCCTGACCGTCCCTTGGAGGAACGCGTCATTCTACTCCAGGCGAAATTCCTCCTCTTCACCTTCTACTTCGGCGTGCGCATCGGTGGCGTGATCGATGAGAGACGCGAGACCGAGAAGGGCCCTGCCCAGATCTGGGGCTTCTGCTATCAGACACTAGAGGGGCACTTTGAGCAGGGGCAGATGAACTTCGAGGTTTGGAAGTGGCTTGAGACGGGCAAGATCGCCTTTCGCATCTACGCCTTCTCGCGAACGAACGAAATTACCAACCCGTTCTATCGCCTAGGCTTTAAGCTCTTCGGTCGTCCCCTTCAAAAGCGATTCGCCCGTCGCGCTCTTGAGCGCATGCAGACATTTGTGAAAGAAGAGCTTGAGGCCAAGATCCGCCGCGCGCCGCCCCCACAAGAGGACGCACCTACTGTACAACTGGCAAGCGCGAAGCAGGAAACCGAGGAGAAATTGAAAGAGGCTAAAGAGCAGGCCATCTCTCGTTAGATCCATGTTGTCTTGTTTCATTGTGAAAGGAGTTAGTAGTCCACTCCGGTACTATCTCTAAGGCCCAGCACCCTCGCTACGAGCCTTTCCATATATAGCGCCGCTATCCTGCTAGGGCAGCATTCGTTCCCGAAGAAACCGGTTGTTTTCTTAGGAGGAAAGGGCGGTTGACAAAGCACCACCCTGCCGATGCCGATGATTAGCCGGAGCTCCCCTCGCTATTTGCCTGCTCACGTTAGTATGGTAACGCGATTTTGCCTCACCCACACGAAGTCGTGCCGCCGCTGCTACAGCGCTATCAGCGAGCCTGATAGGCGTACTCGCTGGCAGGCTACCCTCTAACCTAGGCCTCATCGTCGCCGGTCTGAGCCGGATCCAGATTGGTGCACGGGTTGACTCATGGAGGAAAGAAGGTGGGAGGCAATCTTGACGCTCTGGTTCCTCCAGTGGCTGACTTCTTACTGAGCGGTGGCTAAGAGGAGTACATGTGATTCGACGATTATCTGACGATGGAGGCATAGGGTGAAAGAGACTCGCGTTGGAAGTTGGAACGAACTGAACGAGCAACTCTATGAAGGTTCCTGGCAGGAGGATTTGGGCCGTTTTCGCTCCCCTTACGCGTTCAGGGGCATGGCGGACGCTGCCTACGACATGATGACCAGCCTAATGCGCTTGGGTAATGGGTATAAGGAATTGGAGAACTCAATCCTGCGAACCTTCAAGCGATACGCGCGACGCTACATCGACGTAGATGATGACTCAATGTGGAACTGGTTGGCACTCGCACAGCACCATGGACTACCAACACGGCTGCTCGACTTCACCTTCTCCCCCTACGTGGCGATGCACTTTGCGACAGAGAATCTTGAGAAGTACAACGAGGACGCTGTCATCTGGTGCGTCAACTACGAGGAGAGTACCGATTACCTACCCGAGAAGCTGAGTCGAATTCTACGGGAAGAGGAGGCTCATGTCTTCACGGTCGAGATGTTGCAGCAAGGGGCTGCAACTTTTGAAGAGCTGACTAACCTGGCCGATCGCGCCTTTATCGTGTTCCTCGAACCACCTTCGCTAGACGAGCGGATCGTGAATCAATTTGCCCTCTTCGCGCTGATATCAGATGCGACGTTGGGGCTGGAGGAGTGGCTCTCGGAGCATCCAGCGCTATACCGCAAGATTATCATTCCAGCCGAACTGAAATGGGAGGTGCGGGACAAACTCGACCAAGCCAACATTACAGAGCGCGTTCTCTACCCAGGATTAGATGGTTTGAGTCAGTGGCTGAAACGATACTACACTCCCGCGCGCGGAAAAGGGCTTCATAGAGAGAACTCTACCGACTCCACACGGTAGTGGCAGTATAGTCCCGGCCAAAAAGCATATCAAAGGGATACTGCGGGTTTCAGGCTGCACAAATTCTCGCCCTAGACTCGTTCAAATAAGTAGCACGAATGTGCATAAACTGTCGCAGAAGGATGCTATAGTGATGTCATCTCACTATTGTGAGGTGCTAGTAGACAGGAGGAGAAAAGTCGGTTATAATCATCACCTCCGCAAGTTATTACAATTGTTAAGTGTTGCTATTCTGAGCGACCCCCTAAAGGAGCACAACCGTGGCAAAAGATTCAGGACGAGAAAAAGCATTAGACGCCACTATGTCGCAGTTGAGGAAGCGTTTCGGAGATGGCGCCATCATGAAGATGGGTGAGGCCCCCGAGTTGATCGTTGAGGCGATTCCCACCGGTTCGATCGGGTTGGATTTGGCTCTGGGTATCGGCGGTGTCCCACGCGGCCGTATCGTTGAGATTTACGGCCCGGAATCCTCGGGCAAGACGACCCTCTGTCAACACATCATAGCGGAAGCGCAAAAGATGGGCGGCACCTGCGCCTTCATCGATGTCGAACACGCATTGGATCCCAGTTACGCCGCGAAGATCGGCGTGGATGTCGATAACCTGTATATCTCGCAGCCGGACACGGGCGAGCAGGCGCTTGAGATCGCCGAGGCGCTGATTCGTTCCGGTGCCATCGATGTGGTGGTCGTGGATTCCGTGGCAGCACTGGTGCCACGTGCGGAGATCGAGGGCGAGATGGGCGACTCGCATGTTGGCTTGCAGGCGCGCCTGATGAGCCAGGCGCTACGCAAGTTGGCGGGCGCAGTGAAGAAATCGAACACTTGTCTCATCTTCACTAACCAGATCCGCATGAAGATCGGCGTCCTCTTTGGTAACCCAGAAACTACTTCTGGAGGTCAGGCATTGAAGTTCTACTCCTCCGTACGCATGGAGATTCGCGCTGGACAGCCGATTCGCAGTGGCGGTGATGATCTCGGAAAGCGTGCCAAGGTGAAGGTCAAGAAGAACAAGGTTGCCCCTCCCTTCAAGACAGCCGAGTTCGATATCATGTTCAACGAGGGGATCTCCGTCACGGGCGACGTGTTGGATGTCGCGACGGAGATGGAAATCATCGACAAGCGCGGCGCCTACTACTCCTATGGGGATACCCGCCTGGGGCAGGGTCGCGAAAATGCTAAGCAATTCCTCATGGAAAACCCGATGATCCTCCTTGAGATTGAAAATCAGGTACGCGAGAAGGCGGGCTTACCCCTTAAGGAAGCACCGGAGTACCTGAAGGCACGGGAGGAAAAGCCCACGACAGGCGGCGAGCAGGCTGCCAAGCAGGCGGAACTGGAAGTCGAGGAGTTGGAGATCGGCTAGGAAGGATCTTTCCCTTAAAAAAGCCGCTCCTCCACTGTTTGGTAGCGGCTTTTGTGTTTATGGGAGCTAGGGAAACTGTAGGAGCTCACTGACGGCTCTACGGTTCCGACAACACGGTTGGACCGAGGAATAGTAACCACGTCTACGCCACTCTGGACAATAACTTCCTGATCTCTGGAACACCTTCGGTATAGAGGCGGTAGCCGAGAGTATTTGTGGGATAATCCCATGCGCCGATCTGCTCGCGGAAGTGGGCGTTGAAGCCCTCCTTGAAGCGCCATACGCCCGCCATGGGATCGTCCGGGTCGTCGAGATTCGTAGGCGCACCCCAAAGATCGTACTCGGTCGCGCCCTGAGCTTTGGCCCACTGAATCGCAGCCCATTGCAATGCGTAGGCAGGCATGTCCCGCCTATGCAGCTCAGTACTCGCACCGTAAAAGTACCACGCTCGGATACCGAAGCGGAAGAGGATCAAGCCCGCGACCGGTGTCTCCTTGACCCAGGCGAGGAGCAGGTTCGCGAGACCACGCCTGTGGAAATCGTTCCACAGGTCGAGGTAATAGGCGCGCGGGCGGATGAGGAAGCCGTCCCGCTCGGCGGTCTCGGCGTACATTTCGTAGAAAAGGCTGAACTGCTCCGCTGTGGCCTCCCGAACCTGGACACCCCGACGTCCAGCGAGACGGATGTTGTAACGGGTCTTAGACTTCATGTCCATGAGTAGCGTCTCTGTGTCCGGCTGCAGGTCGATGATGCCAGTGTTGGGGAACTGGATCGGCTCGCCCCGCCGCCAACCCCTGCCTTCTAGCAGACGAACAAAGGCACGGTTGCTGGCCAGCACATCAGGGTCGATCTTGACGAAGAGGCAGCGTTGGCGGCGCGCCTCCACCTCGATATCGCTTAGGACGCGTGTTGCCAATGCAAGGTTGTCCGCATCCAACAGTGGACCTTTGGAGACGTAGGCAATGCCGAAGGGGGTATAGGGAATAGCACGGCGCAGGAACTGGGCCGCAGCGACAACCTCGCTCGCACCCCAGAGTAGCCGCGTTGGCGTCCAGCCCCAACGGGACTTGAACGCCCCCCAAGCCCAAGATTGAAGGATGTGGTGCAGGGGCAAGTTGAGAATAGCGTGATCCCACTTGGTTTCATTCGTAACGTAAGTCAGTTTCATCTATCTTCTTTACTAGCAAAAGGGCGTGCCACGGCTAGCACACCCTTCATCAAATTCAGTCGCTTCTCCTATTCCCGCCGCTCCCACTGTTGGAGCACCTTCAACTCACGGCGCCACCAAGCCCTAAGAGTCAAATTTGCGTGCTTTAGGAATCGCGCCGAGGGTGGGTGCGCCAGTCAGCTGCTCGGCCTCTAAGGGCTCTGTGATGCGGTGGCTTCCGTACCACCCACCTAGCAAAACAAGCGCTACACCCACCACCATGCCTACACTTACGCCGCGCCCCAACGCGATCTGCCAAGGTGTGTTTAACCTACGGGCAAAGCTACTTCGGGAGAGGTCGACGACGAGGCGGTCCAACTCCTCGCGCGTACGGTTTTCCCTCTCCAGCTCCTGCTGAAAATCGTTCAGCAGTGCGCGGGTGAGCCTCTCCGCGCGCGCTGGCTCCGCTTGAACCACACGCAGGTAGAGAATACCGTCGACTGTGGCCTGCGTCGTGATGTGCGGCAGGAGCTCCTCTGGTTCCTCCTCTAGCTCCAGCACTTCCACCACGCGCGCGACCCGATCCTCGTCCCTCAAATGTAAGGCGTAATTAGCCCCGAGTTCGTCCGTGGTAAGCAGATGGCCCTCACGCAAGATCAAGGGGCGCAGCAGGACGTAGCCCTCACTAACCCAGAGGGGCGGCGCGGATAACACCAGCCCGAGCGACAGGCCTACACCGAGTAACGCAGAGGTGAGCCAGAACCGCCAATGGCGCGCGATAAGGATGATTCCATTCAAGAAGCCGCGCAACAGGCGGCGTACCATAGTAACCATGAGGCTTATCACGAGCGGCGATTGTATCACGCCGAGAGCAGAGGACAAAAAGATTGGGGGAGTCGAACAAGGAACTGTGGAAATAACGGCTAGAGCAGGGGTACAGCGCACCCCTTGCTCTCATGTCGCGGTCATTGTTCCCTCATCACTTTGCCGTAGGACGAGGAACAGGAAAGCAGTGGACAGTAATAAGATCAATGATGGAACCAAGAGTGGACCGACGAGGAGATTCCGCAGGATCTCCAAGACGGTAAGCCCAACCCGCCCCGCAACCATCAGTGATTCCCCGATCTCTATGAGCCAGGTTAGCCCATCGGAGAAGAACCCGGGCGCGAGTAGGACGGAGGCAACCATCCACAGCAGATCGATATGCCCTAGCAGAACGAGACTACTGATGACAATCGTGCCTAACAGGAGGACCAGAAGGCCGAAGTGCAGGTTCCGCCGCTGGTGTGCCTCAAACGCAGCGTTCACGGCACGCCCGGTAAAGCCCTCGGGCGCAGCCGCCATCGGAGACTGGCGGAAGAGCACATCCACCGCGCGCAACTCGGTGAAGAGATGTGCACAGTCGGGGCAATTCGCCATATGGCGATTCAGGCGCTTCCGATCATCCTCATCCAGCTCGTCGTCCAGGCAGAGGGAGGTCAGCTCCAGAATTTCATCGCACTCACGCATCGCTTGGTTCATGCTCCCAGACTTTCTTTTTCCATGGAGGCTGCCATGAGCGGAATCAGGTCTGGCGCCTTGTTGCGCATGACCTCGGCCAGCTGCAGACGAGCGCGGTGCAAGCGGCTCTTGACAGCACTCAGGCTTAGCCCCGTTGCCTCACAAATCTCTTGATAGGATAGATCGTTCCAGTAGTGCATGACGAGCGGAAGGCGATAGTGAGGCTCCAGGTGCTCCAGGAGTTGCTGGATACGCGCTTCCCGCTCCGCCTCAAGCACTTGTCGTTCCGGCTGAGGACGCTCGCTGATCAGCGGCTGCCAGGGCGGCATCTCCTCGATGCCAACGGTTTTCAAGCGCCGCCGTCGTAGACGATCGATACAATGATGGGAGGCGATGGAAAGGACCCAGGAGGAGAGCTTCCGCTCGGGATCGTAGGTGTTCAATCTTCGATACATCTTCACGAAGACTTCCTGTGCCGCATCCTCCGCCTCAGTGCTCGTTCCAAGCATCCGATAACAGAGATTGTAAACCGGGTTTTGATAGGCATCCACCAGCGACGCAAAAGCGTCCCGATCACCTACCATTGCAGCTTCCACCCAGGCTTTTTCTTGGTCTACTTGTGTCATGTTAAGCGTCACGCCCTTCTACAACCACAGTTGCCCAGGTTACGTTTGTCATTACGTAGCCCGCAGGAAAAGGTTTCACCCTTCCCACTGGAACCGCGTACTTCAACCTATTCACCATAGGAATATTGTAGGATAGCACATTTCCGGCTCTTGTGCATCCGCCATCTGTCTGATTATCTGATGGGGGTGCTCGTGGTCTGGATCACGATTTGCTGAAAGACTGTACACTTTGTATGCTAGACTTCTCTCTAGCTCTCAGTTCTCGACCAGTTTCGTGAGTCCACCTTATGTTATTGGAGAAGCCGCTCCTGTGACACGTCCGCCTGTCTACATCACAATCGAGGGGGTAATTGGCGTCGGGAAGACGACGCTGGCACAGCTATTGCAGGCGAAGTATAAAGCAGAGCTGGTGCTGGAAACCTTCGAAGAGAACCCGTTTCTCGCCTCCTTCTACGAAGACCCGGACCGCTATGCTTTCCAGACCCAGGTTGTTTTTCTGTTGAGCCGCTTTGAGCAGCAACGTACTGTGGAGGAACTTGTTGGCAAGGTGCCGCTCATTAGCGACTACCTGTTTGCGAAAGATCAGCTCTTTGCACGCCTGAACCTTCAAGGGGCTGAATGGGAAACATATCAGCGACTGTGTGATGCGCTTGCCAGCCGGATCGTCGTACCCGGCCTAGTGATCTACCTGAGAGCGAGCGTGGATACGCTGATGGAACGTATTGTCCAACGGGGACGCCCCTACGAGTGCTCGATGCCGCGCGATTACATCCTTAGCCTATCGCACGCCTACGACACGTTTTTCGCGACCTATGATGCAGCTCCCTTGTTAGTGGTTGAGATGGACGATCTGGACATACCGGAGCGGAAGGCGGATCTGGCCCTCGTGTACGAGAAGGTGGCGGCTGCCCTGCAGAGGAGGCTCCCCCTCGACTTATACAGGGTGGAGACATAGTGAAACGTTTCGTTGCTATTGCGGGCAACATCGGGGTCGGCAAATCAACCTTGACAGCCTTACTTGAGAAACGGCTCGGATGGGAGACGTTTTACGAGGCCGTCAACGATAACCCGTACCTGGCTGATTTCTACGAGGATATGGAGCGCTGGGCCTTTCATAGCCAGATCTTCTTCCTCAGCCGCCGTCTCCAGCATCACCGCCATATCCTGGATCATCCAGCCTCCGTGATCCAAGACCGCACGGTCTACGAGGATGCTGAAGTGTTCGCGAAGAATCTCGCGCTGCAGAGGAAGATGGATGAACAGGATTACGCAACCTACTGTGAGTTGTACGAGGCAATCATATTCTTCATCCCGCCGCCCGACCTTATCGTCTATCTGCGGGCCAGTGTGGATACGCTGATGCGGCGGATCGCGCAGCGCGGCCGCGATTTTGAACGTAGCATTTCACAGGAGTACCTGCAACAGTTGAACGATCTCTATGAGATCTGGATCACGAAATTCGATCTCTGCCCGGTACTCACCATTCCCTCGGATCGTTTGGATTTTGTGGAGGACGAGGAATATCTCTTACTCATTGCGAACCGGATTCTGGATCGGTTGCAGGGGAAGGATGTGTTGTTTCTGGAGTGACTAACGCAATGAGGAGTGCGTACCATGCGTCGTGACATTACTGGTTGGTACAGTGATAGACTGTACATGGATATGCCCATTGTCGCCTATGGCCACGCGGGACATCCCATTTTAATGGTGCCGACGGCGGCGGCCGACTTTCTTGAATACGAACGCTTCTACCTGATCAGTGCGATCCAACCCTTCATCGAGTCCGGACGGGTTCGCGTCTATTCTGTAGACAGCGTGAACCGACAAAGTCTACTGAACCCTGGCGCACCGCCTGATATCAAGGTCGAGTACCTTGCCCGCTATGACAGCTATCTGATCAACGAGGTACTGCCTTTTATCCGTAACGATACGGGCAACCAGGATACGATGCCGCTCATCTTCGGCATCAGTATGGGAGGGTATCTGGCGGCCAATACCTTCTTCAAACATCCTGACCTATTCGGCGGGACGATCCTCTTCAGTGGCAGCTACGACATCCGCGGATACCTCAACGGATACTATAGCGACAAAGTGTTCTTCAATAACCCCGTGGACTTCTTGCCCAACCTCAACGACGATTACTACCTCCCCATCCTGCAAAGCGGCAGCCGCGCGATCATCCTCTACTCGGGTCAGGGAGCGTGGGAATCGCCAAGCCGCACGATCCAGCTCTCACGGATTCTTAGTAGCAAGAACATCCCTCATGAACTCGATCTCTGGGGTCATGACGTGGACCACGATTGGCCCTGGTGGCGCAAGGCCCTCCCCTACTACCTCGACCGCCTGTTTGGGTGAAGGACAGAATAACATGAAGCGTGAGTATCATCGTTGGTGGAGCCCATCCCTGCAACGGGACATGGAACTATTGATTTTCGGTCATGCGGGGGCACGTGTTCTTGTCTTCCCCACTTCGAAAGGCAGGTTTTACGAGTGGGAAGATCGAGGAATGATCGGGGCCATGAGCTGGCAAATTTCGCAGGGTTGGTTTCAGTTCTATTGCATCGACAGTGTGGATGCTGAGAGCTGGTACAACTACGGCGCTCATCCCGGTTATCGTCCTTTCCGCCACAACCAGTATGAGCAGTACATTCTCAACGAGGTGGTCCCGCTCATGTGGCGCATCAATCCAACCCCCTACTTGATCACGACAGGCGCGAGCTTCGGAGCCTACCACGCCATGAATATCGCGCTTCGCCACCCCAATACCTTCCAGCGCGTTCTCGGTCTCAGCGGTATCTACGATATCTCGTCGTGGGTACATGGCCACCACGACAACAATGTCTACTTCAACAATCCCGTAGATTATGTAAAGAGCGCTCATGATTCCCACCAGCTCCACCAGCTGCGTCAGCTTAACATTATTATGGCCGTAGGCGAGCATGATCCGAACATCGGCCATAACCGTTACTTCTCTGATCTACTTTGGGATAAGGGTATCTGGCACGCCTTCCGTATATGGGATGGCTGGGCTCACGATTGGCCTTGGTGGCGCCAGATGCTCCAACAGTACATTGGAGGGTCAGACTAATCACTAGCTACTCATGGCGGATGCGCCACACACCTCGAGGTCTTGTTGCTGATCGGAAGCTCCGCCAGGCCGAGAGTCTGGCAAAGAGTGACTTCCTCCCGCAGGGAGCCTACACCTCCCTGCGCACGTATGGTGGAACAGGGCTTATCCTGCTCGACAAGCACTTTGACCGCTTGGAAGAGAGCGCGCGCCTGCTTGGGCACCCGATCCAACTGGACCGCGCGGGTGTACGGCACTTGCTCTGCACCTTGCTTCGGGAGACATGTTGGGAGGAGAGGGAGGAAAGCCGCGTACGGCTGACGATGGATTGCTCCGATCAGATTGGTGACCTCTGGATCTCATTGGAACCGCTCTCGCTCCCCACCGTCCAAGACGTCACGGAAGGTGTCGCCGTGCTGACCCGCCCGATGCACCGGGAGAACCCACTTGCGAAGGACAACGCCTTCATCGCACGCTCGCAAGAGGCGCATGCCCTCATCGGGGGGCGCATCAACGAGGTGTTGATGGTGGGACCGACAGGACGGGTGCTTGAAGGGCTGAGTAGTAACTTTTTCGGCGTCCAGGAGGGTCTTCTCTACACGGCGGATGAGGGCGTGCTGCCAGGGTTGACCCGCTCCCTCGTTCTTGAGGAGGTAGAACGAGCGGGCATTCCGCTCCGGTTGGAAGCGATATTGCTTGGAGAAGTCGAAACCCTGGACGAGGCTTTCATTTCTAGCTCCAGCCGTGGGGTACTACCCGTAGTGGAGATCGATGGTCAGCCGATTGGTATCGGCAAACCTGGACCTGTGACCCAACTGCTTCGTGAACGATACGAGGCCCGATTGCAGGAAGAACTCGAGTGGGTATGTGATGAGCATTAGTTTTTCGCGCCCACTTGACTATCACGTGTATTAGTTACTATATGACACTATCCTGTGCGATAGTATATGAGCTCGAGAGGGCTATGGGGGTTGCACGAGCTTCTAACGGTTGGCATCTGCTGTCTGTGTACGACACAAGAAAGGAGCAGGTATGAATGATGTAAAAAAGATCGGGCTCATTGTAGGTCGTGAATGGTCGTGGCCACCGGCGTTTATCGAAGAGGTCAAGAGTCGCAACGAAGGAGTGATCGCTGAGTACGTGAAGCTGGGCGGCACCCGGATGAATGAGCCAGTTAACTACGCTGTGATTGTAGACCGCATCTCACACGAGATTCCCTACTACCGCTCTTACCTGAAGAACGCGGTGCTCCAGGGCACCTACGTGGTGAACAATCCTTTCATGTGGAGCGCCGACGATAAGTTCTTCGAGGCGAGCCTTGCCACCAAACTGGGAGTCGCCAGCCCAAAAACCGTCCTTCTTCCCAACAAAGATTATATCCCCGGTGTGGTCTCCGAGTCGCTGCGCAATCTCGAGTACCCCTTGGATTGGGACGCCATCGTGGATTACGTAGGTCTCCCTGCCATTCTCAAAGATGCGCACGGCGGTGGTTGGAAGGAAGTGTATAAAGCCGATAATATCGATGAGCTCATCTTCCACTATGACCAGTCGGGCACACTACAGATGATCCTACAAGAGTTTATCGAGTGGGACCACTACGTGCGCTGCCTTTGCATCAACCAGACTGAAATCTTGCCCATGAAGTATGACCCAGGCGAGCGCCGCTACCACGTCGAGCACGAGCACCTGACATCGGAGCTGGGCGCGCGCATCGTGAACGACTGCCAGAAGCTCTGCCAGGCGCTGGGCTATGACATGAACACGATCGAGTTTGCCATTCGCGATGGCGTCCCCTACGCCATTGACTTTATGAATCCAGCACCTGATATGGATATCTACTCGCTCACGCCCTTCTACTTTGACTGGGCCGTGAATAAAATGGCCGATATGTGTATTGAGAAAGCGAAATCTAATGCTAGCCAACGCGACGAGTTCCGCTGGGCTCGGCTGCTGCCTGAAGTGGAGGCGCCATGATTGAACAGGCGATTCAGAATTACCATGATCTGCTTGACGACCAGAGCGCTGCGGAGAACTTCGAGCGATTGAAGGACATGATGCAGCAGCGGCACCTTGCGTTTGGGGATCGTCTTCTCTGCACGGTGCTCCGTCCCCACTTCCTGACGCCAGATGAATACGCCACCATGCAGAACGCCTGTGAGACGCTCCTCGGGGCGTTCCATCGGCTCTATGAGGCCATGCTTACCTATCCAGAGTTACGGGCCGAGGCGGGCCTCACGGCGCTTGAGGAGGCAGCTTTTGCCATCAATCCCGGCTACCGCACCCCTACCCCCACTGGGCGACTCGACTCCTTTCTTTCCCATGAGCCAGAAGGTCCCCCCACGATTCACTTTGTGGAGTACAATGCGGAAACGCCTGCTGGGGCAGGGTACGAGGATGTTCTGAGTTATGCCTTCTTCGAACTACCCGTGATGCAGCAGTTCCAAGAGCAGTACGAGATCACCATGATACCGCTTCGCCAGCGGGTGCTGGACACACTGCTTGAAATGCATCGCGAGGCAAATGGGCATCTGCCCGCCACCATCGCAATTGTGGACTGGGAAGATGTCCCGACAACGAATGAGTTTGAAATCTACTGTGAGTTCTTCCACGAGCAGGGCTATGATGCGCTCATCACCTCTCCAGAACGCATGGAATACGACGGCAGGACCTTACACGCTGAAGGCAAACCTATCCACATCATCTACAAGCGTGTGTTGGGTAGCGAGCTCCTCCAGCGGTATGGCCTAGAGCATCCGATCATTTACGCCCTGCGTGACGGCAATGTGACGATGGTGAACCCTTTCCGTTGTAAGCCTCTACATAAGAAGATGAGCTTTGCCCTACTCAGTGATGAGCGATACGAGCACTTGTACACGCCACAACAGCGGGAAGCTATCGCCCGCCACATCCCTTGGACGCGCAAGGTGGAGGAGCGTGAGACCTTGATCGATGGGCAGCGTGTGGAGCTGCTCTCCTACATCAATGAGCATCAGGCCCAATTCGTCCTGAAGCCGAACGATGAGTACGGAGGCAAAGGCGTTGTCATCGGATGGGAGGCAAGTGCAGACGCTTGGCAGGCAGCTATTGAGGAAGGGTTACGCGAGCCTGCCATCGTGCAACGCAAGGTGAAGATCGCTCGCGAGGATTTCCCTACCTACGTCAACGGCAGGCTCGACATCTCGGAGCGCCTCGTCGACTTGGACCCCTATCTCTTTGAGGGCAAGACCATGCACGGGCTGCTGACGCGTCTCGCTTCCACGACGCTCCTCAACGTGACTGCTGGAGGCGGTTCTGTGACACCCTCCTTCATTATTGAGAAGAAGTCATAATACCTCTTCCGGGCCACACGCACCCCTTTCTAGTCATGCAGGTCCGACCATTCCCTTGTCGGTTACAAGGAACATCGTATGCTATCACTAAGGGAGTTGCCCACAACCCTCAAATCCGCTACGCTTCTTCAATCACAGTCGAAAGAATCGTCCGCTGAGAAAGAGCCGTCTCTTCAAGGAGGTTGAAATGCTTACTGCTCCCTCACTCACGATCGGAATCGAAGAAGAATACCAGATTATTGACCCGGAAACCCGTCAACTCAAGAGTTATATCACCCAGTTTCTGGATGGCGAGCACACCATCCTGCGGGAGTTCGAGATCAAGCCCGAACTCCATCAGAGCATGGTAGAGCTCGGCTCCAATGTCTGTCAGACTATACAGGAGGCGCGGGACGAATTGATCAAGATGCGCTGCCTGATCAACGATCTCGCACGGAGTCGGGGCCTGGTAATTGCGGCCAGCGGAACACATCCTCTCTCTCTCTGGCAGGAACAGGAAATCACACCGATGGATCGCTACCTCGATGTGTTGGAGGACATGCAGGATCTGGCGCGCCAGCTCCTGATCTTCGGCATGCACGTTCATATTGGTGTCGAGGATCCCGAGTTCATCATCGATGTCATGAATGTGGGCCGCTACATGCTGCCTCACATCCTCGCGCTCAGCACCTCCTCCCCCTTCTGGGAGGGACGCAACACAGGTCTGAAGAGTTATCGCACCGTCATCTTCCGTCGCTTTCCACGCACCGGTATCCCATCTACCTTCGCCTCCTACGCAGAGTACAAGCAATTCGTGCAGACGCTGATTGACACCGGCTCGATCCCGAATGCATCGAAGATCTGGTGGGATGCACGCCCGCATCACCAATATCCCACTATCGAGTTTCGCATACCTGACCTATGCACGACAATCGATGAGGCGCTGTGCCTCGCGGCTATCTTCCAGGCCTTGGTGCTCAAATTCTGGAAGATGCGCAAGAATAATACCACCTTCCGCGTCTACTCCCCTGCCTTGATCGATGAGAACAAGTGGCGCGCCGTGCGGTATGGAATTGATGGGAAGCTCATCGATTTTGGTCGCCAGGAGGAACTACCAGCGCGGCAACTCATCCACGAGCTGGTCGAGTTCATCGATGACGTGGTCGACGAGCTTGGCAGCCGCGACGACGTTGAATATGCCTATAAGATCCTTGAGATGGGCACCAGCGCCGATCGCCAACTGCACGTCTATCGTCAAACCGGCACTGTGGAAGCTGTCGTTGATCACCTGGTGGAAGAGACGATAAAAGGTTGCTTTGACGGCGACGGGAACCCGCTTGTCTGACGAGTCACAGATGATGTGTTATGTAAAGACGAACTCCCCGAAAATGGCGCCCTACAGTAGGCATCTACTGGTCTGCACGGGTAATTACTGTTCTCAAGGTGCCGAAGGCAAAACACTCTATGCACGTCTGCCTTCGCTGCTAACTCAGTACGGTCTGCTCTTCGGGACGAACCGGGTCAAGCGTGGTGAGAGCTCCTGTCTTGGAGTCTGCCAGCAGGGGCCGATCGTTGTTGTGTATCCGGAAGGTCTCTGGTACCACAGCGTGACAACGGAGCTGCTCGAACGGATTGTTCGCGAGCACCTGCTACTTAACCAACCTGTTAAGAGCCATATCTTTCATGATTTATGCCAGCAGGAGCAAGAGGAAGAAAGGGCAAGCTAGGAGGTGGCTGTATAAGCGGTGATCGTTAACACCCGATTCCCTAGCACAATTAGAACCTAGCAAAAGTAGAATAAGAAATCGTCTGGAGGACGGAGCAATAACGATGGAATCAAACGAAGCATGGCGTGCTCGCCGGGATCGCAAGATGTTTAGAATGCTTGATCCGGACGAGCCTGCGTGGCTGGTGGAGGAAGAAGTCAACGAGGAGGACCAGGTGGTCTATTATTCCGTCGTCCATCGTTGGAACCCCGGCGGTTGGCAACGCCGCCGCTACACCTATGATATGGTCGCCGATGTCATCCACTTCCGCGGCGCGGTCCTAATCGATGACAGCGAAATTACGACTATGAAGCCGGAACAACGGCTTCACCACCACAATATCGTCCGTTGACCCATCCCCGCTTGACTGCAGAAGGGCCTCCAGGCAGCGTTTCCTGGAGGTCCTTCTGCAGAGTTGCGGGTGCTCCACCACCCACTCCTTCATCAATTGTGCGCTGTGCCCTCTCTAGGGCACGATCTTGCTCGTCGGTGCGGCTTGCATTGCTTCTGCGAGGAGTTCGTTGGCAATACTGCTGAGGGTAGCCATCAGTTCCTCGTTTGGTTCCTCGCTTCCGATCTCCTCAAACTCAAGAACCTGCTGCAGCGAGTCAGGACCACCTGGGTTGTCCTCGGATGCTTCCTCAAACCCACTGTACTGAAGTGCCAAGCTAGTCAGTTCCTCCCGCACCGTTTCGTCGATCGGGATCCCAGCGCTCTGCCCCTTACAGTTTACTCAGTGTGCCTCATCTGGCCGCACCATCAGTGTATCATAGAAACCCGCTATACCACCCTCACGTGAATAGGCGTGAAGCACTTCGGAACCACGCATGGTACCCGCCACATTCCCGACAGCAGGTACCTCATCCCGACATCCGCGCATGCGGCGACATGGATACGTCCCCACCTTCTGTGTCACGTGAAACACGTCCACGCGGACATCTTTTATGTCAATTAACGTGCGGAATACTTGTCATAATATGCGACCGCGCGGTCACATCAAGGTTACCAAGGGTTTCAAGTGAGACGCAGACGGCACTTTATGTCACGGCTCATTGAGCCTCAAACCTTTGCACAGCGCCTACTTGCTAAGTTGAACAATCATGGTTACGATGCATCCACTTTTCTAAATTCAAGCGCCCTGGCATGGTAAGGACGGCTAGATGATTCGAATAGTGCTCGCAAATCGTAAAGGAGGCTGTGGCAAAACAATGTTCAGTCTCAACATTGCCGGCGCCCTCGCGGCACAGGGCAAACGTGTGCTGCTGATGGATCTCGACCCACAAGGCTCGCTGAGCGAGATTCTCCACCGGTACCCAGATCAGGTAGAGCAACCTATCTCTCGAACCCTGGTCAACGGCCATCTAGAATACTCCCTAACCGATACAACGATCCCCCAGATCGACTTCGTACCCGCCGACGAGGAACTCAGTGAGATCAACCGTGGGATGGACCCCGCTACAAAGCGCACCATTCGCGGACGGGAGCGACTGCTCGCGGACTTGTTAGCACGATCGGAAGATATGATTCACCAATATGATGCGGTTGTCGTGGATACACCCCCTGACACACGCGGCGAAGTGACGCCCGCCGCCCTGGTGGCCGCTGATCTGATCGTCGTTCCGATCGATCCCCATGCTGGCGCACGTGGTGCAGCGGCCGACATTGTGATGCTGGCGGACGAGCTGCGTCCTTTCTCAGCTCGTCCAATGCAGCTCGCACTGGTGCTGAATCGCATCAAGATGCAGACTGGCAGCTACGACCTACAGGCAGCCGAAGCGGCACAGGAGGCATTCGGCGAGGTTGCCTGCGCGACGATTGTTCCCTCCTGGTTAGCTTTTCCAAAAGCTGCGGAAGATGGACTGCCCGTTGCTTTCCTCCGCGGTAGCGACTTCAACCGTGCGACGCAGGTGATCATGGGACTGGTGCTCGAGCTAGACAAGATGAGCGGTGGTAGATTGGAGGTGGCTGTATGAGTCAGAGCCGCGCCGAGCGAATGCGGGACAACTTTCTGCGGCAGGGAGGACGCGCGAAGGGGCGTAACATTCCGGAGCCCCTTGTGAAGCACGAGCCAATGGGTGGCCCAGGGAAGAAAGCTGAGGAGCTTATTATCTCCATCCCGGTCGACGAGATGTTGCCGGACCGCTATCAAGGAAGATTGCGCTGGCCAATCGAGCTGTCCGCTATTGAACGGCTCTACAGAGGTGAGTGGGACGCGCAGGATCTTCTTGATTACGTCGCGCAGCAGCGGGATACGGAGAACAACCCGGCGCTGAATGATGCTTGGAACAATGCGGTCGAGCTCGCGCACTCTATTCTTTCGGAAGGTCAGGTGGTTCCTGTCACAGTCACGCCTGCGCGTGATCTACCCGTTGGCTATCGCTTTGTCCTAGAGACAGGTGAAGGCCGCTACTGGGCCTACCAAGTGATGCGATGGTTACTCAACAACGCGCCGGAAGAACTGGATGTTCCGATCGAAGCGTGGCAAGAGGATCCCGCCTTTATTCGGGCAGTTGCGATCTCGGAGCCTTCTAGATTGCGTCAGGTCGCTGAGAATGAGCAGCGTCAATCCTATGCCTCAGCGGTGGACCGGGCGGTTGCCTATGCGAGCATGCTCGCTGAGGATGCCAATTACCCAATCACGGGATCCCCGCCTGGTATACGGAACGGCGCACTTGAGCTACCAGATGCCTACTGGCGGGCTGCTAGCCGGGGGTTGCGCGGGCGAAAACAGGTCGTTCAGCAGGTGCCGACTGGCAAGCGTCAGATTCAACGCCATCTCAAGTTGCTTACCGATCTCGATCCGCACGTGCTAGCCCTAGCAAAGCAAAACGCGCTGAGCGAGGCGCAGCTTCGTCCCTTGATCGGAAAGGCCCTCGATGAACAGCGAACCATGGTGCGCGTGATTATCGAGAAGGAGTTGTCTAGTCGCGAGGCCGCTGCCATGCGAGACCGGCTCGAAGAGGATGGGCAACTCTCCGCGGAGGAAGTAGCATTCGCGCTGCGACAGGAGCAAGAGGCTATACCCGTTGAAAAGGAGCGGAGACAGGAGTTGACGCTTCCAGAAGAAGCGTCGCGCTTTCTGCGTACTCTTACGCGTGCCGCCTCGCGCTATGAGACACTTCGTCAGAAGCTGAGTGACAAGCAGCTTCTTGACTTGCTTGAGACGGAGCTTCGTTCCTACGATGAATCGGCGCGCGGGGCTCGCCGCTCCGTTACACCCCGCCGACGAATCCAGCGTCTGCGTGCTCTACTGGAGCAGATTGAGGAGGCGTAGAGCAGGCAGCAGCAGATGGCGGGATGGCGGCCTATTTGGCGGAAAAGCGGCGGGTTAATTTGACATAAAGGAGCGAGGCAGGGCGAATGAAAGCCGTTATCATCACGGAACCAGGGGGGCCAGAGGTGCTGGCCGTGCGGGAGGTGGCTGACCCGGAGCTGGCGCCCAGCGAGGTATTGATACAGGTTTATGCAACCGCGCTGAATCGTGCGGACCTTGCGCAGCGGCGAGGACACTACCCGCCTCCGCCTGGCGCGCCGCCCTATCCAGGACTGGAATGTGCCGGGCGCATCGTGGCGGTAGGATCGGGTGTGACGGAGTGGAAAACGGGCCACCGGGTAATGGCGTTGCTGGGCGGCGGGGGTTACGCGGAGCAGGTTAGCGTGCCCCAAGAAACTGTCATGCCGATCCCGGAGGGTCTGAGCTGGGCAGAAGCGGCCGCCATACCAGAGGCATGGTTAACAGCCTACAGCAACATGATCGAGATCGGCGGCCTGCAGGCTGGGGAGCGCGTACTCATCCACGCCGGCGCGAGCGGCGTCGGCTCGGCAGCAATTCAGCTCGCGCGATGGTGGGGCGCTACTGTCTTCTCGACGGTGAGTGGAGGAAAAGTGGAACGCGTAAGGGAGTTGGGGGCCGATGTGATCGTCGACTATGAGAGCGAGAACTTTGCCGATCGCATCGAGGAGGAGACCGATGGTGAGGGTGTCAACCTGATTATCGACTTTATCGGTGCTCCCTACTGGGATGATAACATGCGGGCGCTCGCCCTGTGGGGACGAATGGTACTGGTCGGTCTGTTGGGGGGAAGGCAGACAAACGTAAATTTAGGCCTCTTCCTCTCCAAGAAGCTCTCTGTCCATGGGTCAACCCTGAGAGATCGCACACTCAAACAGAAAGGGCGCCTCGTTTCAGCATTCACCCACGAGGTACTTCCAGCGTTCACAGAGGGAGAGCTACATTCCGTCGTCGACTCACGCCAATTCAGTCTATCCGAGATCGCGGAGGCCCATCGATACATGGAAGCAAACCAGAACATCGGGAAAATCATCGTCCAGGTGGCTGACAGTTAACCGAGTCGAGCCCGTTCCATCTCTCGCCGCCAACAGGCGTGAGGAGAAAAGTCCGGCCGGTCCGGATCCCCTTCCTCCTGTTTCACGATCTTCAGCCAGGCAGCGTACCGGGCTCGCTGTTCGCTATCTGTGAAGGGTGGGTAGGATTGCTCGGCAAGCCACCACTGCTCGAACAGCGCCTGCTCCTCATCCTCGACAGCACCCACAAGTCGGTAATCTGTCGGTAAGGGATCCGAGTGCGCAATCTCCGAGTTGGTGCAGAGACGGCGGAAAAGGTAACCGCTCATCTGCGCGGCTTCGACTTCGTCCTGACCCCTGTAGATCCATGCTCGTGTCTCAGCAGCTGTCAAGCCAGGATTTTCTAAAACGCGCGAGAGGCCTTTAATCTGAAACGGCTCTAAGAGAGAACGAATCCGCTCCTTTTCTGAGTTTCCCCCCCCTCTCCCAAAGGTAATGGGGGGATTCTGGTAGTTGGATAAGAGTTTCTTGGTAGTTGTTGTTCTTTGGATGTCGGGTTGATTGGCCGGTTCGAGCCGGGTTGGTTGGCCGGTTAACCCGAGTTGAGCCGGGTTGATTGGCCGGTTTGAGCCGGGTTCGTTGGCCGCTTCCTGCTTGTTCAGCCGGGCCGATTGGCCGGTTTGAGCTGGGTTGATTGGCCGGTTGTGGATAACTTCCGACGGGCAGCCGGGTTGGTTGGCCCGTTCGAGCTGGGTTAGTTGGCCGGTTGTGGATAACTGGCCTTCTTCCATCGTGTTATCAGCCTGCCTGACAAGAAGCGCCTCGTACTGTTCCCGGTCAAGGGAACTGATCGGGAGCAGGGGGTAGGCGACGGTGAATGAGAGGTCCCCGCGGTGGGGGAGGTTACGAGGATTGGCGGGATCGGCGGGTTCGCCGGCTGGTGATATGTGGAACAGTGGGACGGTGGCCTCGTCTCGCAGCATCCGACGGAACGTGCGAGTAGGGATGTTGAGCTGCTCCTCCAGTTCCTTGCGGCTCAGCGTGACCACATCACGGGTCTCGCCACTGTGCGGATTGTGGAAGCACCGGGCCCGAAGCACGATAGTGAGCCATGTATTATTGATGCCTAGCTCTGGAAGCCACCCCTGAAGCATGTAATCCAGCTCCATATGTGCGTAACCTGCCCCCGTCACTCTGAGCTGCAATTGTTCGGCGGTCTCCGCAAACGGTTTGGAGCCTTGCAACTCGTCCTCGGGGAGGTGGGACCACACCGCCGCAGCAATTTCCCGCACGGTTGCGGGTTTTTCAGGAAGCATGTCAGGAACGCGTTGTTCGTCGAGAAGCGCCCACAGCTCGCGGGTGTGGCGCGTAGAGAGATCGCTAAGCTGTTCTGCGGCCTGGTAGGTGGAGGTGGGACGGACCGTGGCCAGGAGTACCCTCAGGGCTGCCTGGTCATGTGGTGTGAGAGGGTCGTCCATCATCACACGGTAGTGGGGTGCGCCTTCGACTGCGTGGCCTTGAGTAACATGGGATTTGCGTGTGCGTGTGCGCCGCACAAACCAGTCGGTGTAGGGACGCTCCAGCTCGGCAAGCAGTGTTTTATGGCTGCTTTCAGACCATCCCATCATCTCGCATAGCGTGCCGTTGGCGAGTTGGCAGCGGCCTGTGGGTTTGCCATTCTGCCAGGTGCTTTGTCGAAGTACCTGAATGAGCATTGCCTGCTGGGGATGTAGAAGTGGGAGCCAGCGGTTGAGGTAGTAGTACGAAAAGGCCCAGCGGCGTGTGGGTTTGACGATCTCGTTGTAGAACAGATCGTGACCAGGCAGGACAGAAAAAAACGGAGAACTCATCTTACTCCTCACCAATTTCCGAGTCCCCCTTGACGTGGTACGCTAAGTTCTGCTACACTGTGCCTACCAATGGCAGTCGGCAGGAGTGGCAGCTCTTGCGCCGTCTGTCAGCGGGTTTCGGCGGGCAAGATCGGCTGGCAACCGATCGCCGGAACATTTCTACTCCTAGAGGAACAGGATCTCATCAGATCCTGTTCCTCTTTGTCTATCACCGTATTATTATGGTAGAAGGGATTCCACGCCACATGCAAGGGGGATCTTCCGCCAAGAACCGGCTGTCTTTTTTCCTCTTCCGACACTACACTTTGGTGTAGTAGCCATTTGCGAAAGCATCACTTCTCCCTTGAGCAGCCCTACTACGTCATTCCACGTTACTTTGGGAAGGTGCTCCCGCCACGTTCCCGCCTATACACGCCACGATCCGGCCGTTGGACCCACCTGATGGCGGGAAAACCGTCAGATTTGTGGCACTTATCCACATATCCACGACGTGTAATGGTTTATTCCGTCATAATCCCGTCGTAATAGGCCTTTACCCGACGTGATTTGAGATGACCCGCCACAGGTGGATAGGCACTGCCGCACACAGATTTCCAGAACACTTGGTAAAGGGTGATAAGCTAAATAGGTAGGAGGAAACGCTTTACAACTGCTATAACCCACCCCGCGTACCTGGCCTATCCTGCCTATCCCGACACAATCCCGCCGTCAAAGACGCCTTCCCGACATGATCCGTTGGGATGATGGTATCAGCGGTTCAAGCGATCTATCCTGATGCCTTACCTTACCTCCCTCAATACTTGAGCGCGGATGGCGGGATACCCGCCAATACGGGCCGCTTATCCACATTACTCCGACGCGTGATGATTCATCCCGACATCAAGCCGACAGCCAGCGCTTTGTCCCGCCAATGCTACGACTCACTCATCTTTCCTCTTTGCGCTGACTCTCTACATCGCCTCGTATGACCGATATCCCGACAGAAACCCGTCACTTATCCACAAAATCCGACATACCAATTTGTGCGACGTGCTATGGCATCCAAGTTATCTACTGATGTCGACACGTACGGAATATGCCCCGACAACATCCGGTCTCGATAGGTGTTATCACGATATCTTGCCCATACCGTCGTAACGCCGCCACCAACTAGCAGATCCCGACAACAGGCACCACCTGACCCGACTTTTCCTTGCCCTGTTCAGTCCGCATTAAAAATAAAAGGCCCCGTAGGATCTGTCGGGACCTCTATCTTCAGCATCGGGATTCGTGCCGACGAAGTTGTGGAGCGATCTTCGGCCTGGGACTACTCCGGCTCTCCATCGTCGGCAGCGACGTAGACAGACTGGGGGCCACTTCCGACACGTTTCACCAATCCCAGGTCCATCATTGCGCTCAGATCACGGAGGGCAGTTCGGTCGCTGACGCCAAACATCTTCCGGTAATCGGAGTTGCTCAATGCTTGTCGGTCGTTACGGAAAATGCGCATGGCTTCGATCTGGCGCTCGTTCAGTCCCAATGTACGCAGGTCGACGCGCTCGGTAGGATCCGCAACCAGTTCTAGGATGCGATCGCCAGGTCCGTAGAAGGTGACAATGAAGATCGGACCCTTCTTCTCAAAACGGGGGGGCGAGAGGCCATGCTCCTCCATGAGCATCCGCATCTTTGCCACACCGGTCCCGTACTGCTCCATCGCACCAATATCCTTGAAGAGATAGCACAAGTTATCGTTGCGGGAGGCGTGGGCACCCTCTAGTTGATCGATTGGAAGTAGGGGCTCGCCGGGCGAATGCACCTCGATCCGATCGTCAAAGATATTGACCTGCACCATCTCACGCTGTTTTTCCCAATCGCGGTGTGCAAAGGCGTTGACGAGTGCCTCGCGGAGAGCAGGGTAAGGGTATTCCGTGACGTTCACCGACTCGAACCCCACTACCTTGGAAGCCATCTTCGTGTGGCGCCGAATGAACTGTTCCGCCAGTTCCACCAGTTCCGGCAGTGCGCCCGTTGCCTCGTGGCGATCCAGGAAGGAGATGCGCGCGCTTCCCTGGAAGCGCGCCAGCTTGATGCCAGCATGTGGGATCCAACGACTCGGATCGCGCGCGAAGAAGAGGACACCTGTGATGTTCGGCACCAGCCCCTCCTCGGTTGCCACGACAGCCTTGACCTCCTCCCATAATTCTTCGGTCGTGCCGATCAGAGGAGAGCTTTGTGGATAAGCCTCCTGGCGGAGCCGAATGTAGCGGCGCAGCCGGCCCTCGTCAAGGTCGTTGACGGTGGCCCCAGGCATGGGACGCCGGTCGAACGTTTTGGGAATCGTACGGATCGTGCGATCGAGATCGTTGCGCGTCATCTCGACATTGGTCGCACCACTCCGCTGGTAAGCGACACCACTCGTCAGTACAGGCGGATTCGCTACCGGGAAGACATGGATCGCCAGAATGACGCCTTCCGGAGTCGTCAGGAAGTCGGCAGTTGGGGAGAGGGTCGGGGAGGTCATGGTGCTGATCTGCGCCATCACCGTCTCCGCAAGCGTTTCTCGTGCCTCGTCCTCAAAGAGCCGCGTAGCGTGACCCATTTTGTCTACCCCGAAGAAAATCGTGCCGCCCGTTCCATTCGCCATGGCCGCGACGGTAGCCACAACCTCACGGATATCCGTATCGGAGGTCCCAGTTCGGAAAGCGACGCGCTCGTGCTCCCCACGCTGCAGCAGGCGTTGTATCTTGTCGTTATTCATCATCCATCAAAAACTACAGTAGGTTAATAACGAAACAGGGATAATTTACAGTAATCGGGAACGGAGCGCTTGTCAACCATTGGAGACAAGTGGTAATGCAGGCCAACAAGGTCACTCAGAAAACGGGGTTGAAAGCGAATAAAGGGAGTCATTGTTATCCTGACCCCTGTAGGTGGCACGTCGTCCGACTCGCCAATCAGTGTGATAGTATCTGACTCAGAAAGAGCTTTGTGCGATCCTGCTGTGGGTTGTTGAAGATCTGCCGGGGCGTTCCAACCTCCACGATCTGGCCCTTATCCATGAAGACCATGCGATCCGCTACCTCTCGAGCAAAGCCCATCTCATGGGTCACGACGAGCATTGTCATCCCCTCGTGTGCCAGCTCCCGCATCACATCCAACACCTCCGCGATCATCTCGGGGTCAAGGGCAGAGGTCGGCTCGTCAAAGAGCATGATACGTGGCTCCATTGCTAGCGCGCGCGCGATGGCAACACGCTGCTGCTGACCACCAGAGAGCTGGCCGGGATACTTGTATGCCTGCTCCTTGATGCCGACCCGATCCAGCAGCCCGAGAGCAGTCTCCTGGGCCTCATGTTTTTTCATCTTTCTCACCCAGATGGGCGCGAGTGTGATATTGTCGATGACCTTCAGGTGAGGGAAGAGATTGAACTGCTGGAAGACCATCCCCGTCTCGCGGCGTATCGCATCGATGTTGCGGATATCGTTGCTCATCTCGATCCCATCCACGATGATGGTGCCGCTCTGATGCTCCTCGAGTCGGTTGATGGTGCGAATGAAGGTGCTCTTTCCGCTACCTGACGGTCCGAAGATGACGATCACCTCTCCCTTCCTGACCTTCAAGCTCACATCCTGTAGGGCGTGATACTCTCCATACCACTTGTTCACGTCTTCGCAGATAATAATGTTCTCACTCGTTTGAACGGCCTGTGCGCTCATAACTGACTCCTGCTCTTTCTAGATCGAATTCATGCGTATGGCGTATTGCCTGCTGTGTGTTATTACGTGAACTTCTTGCCAGGATTCTCGCCCTACGTTCACTTACCGCTCCCCCACCCCCAAGTTTGTCTCGATGCGCAGGCTGACACGGGACATCGCGAAGCTGAAAATGAAGTAGATGACAGCGACGAAGAAGAGAACCTCGCGCCAGACGCCCCCCGGGAGCCCGAGCCATTGGGGTTGAGCTCGCACCGCCGCGGCTATCCCGATCAGATCTAGGAGTCCCACGATGGAGACCAAGGAAGTGTCTTTGAAGAGGCTGATGAACTGGCCAACCAAGGCCGGAATCACGGCACGTAGGGCCTGCGGCAGGGTGATTAGCAGGGTAGTCTGGACGTAGTTCAAACCCAGGGCGTGAGCCGCTTCAATCTGTCCCCTCGGGATGGACTGGAGCCCGCCACGGACGTTCTCGGCCAGATAGGCGGCACTGAAGAGGGTGACTGCGACCATGGCGCGCACCAGGTTATCCACCCGGATCTCGCCAGGCAGGAAAAGGGGCAGCATGAGTTGTCCCATAAAGAAGAAGGTGATGAGCGGCACACCACGAACCACCTCGATATAGATGGTGCTGAAGATCTTCACGACGGGGAGCTCGCTGCGCCGACCGAGTGCCAGTAGCACGCCCAACGGGAAGGAGGCGACGATGCCGACCACCGTCAGGCTCATGGTGACCAGGAAGCCACCCCACAGGTTCGTGGGCACCCTCGGCAACACGGCGCCGGCGCCAGTGAACAGGTACCACAAGAGGGGGAAGGAGAGCAGCCACAGCACGACGACCGGCAGGCGCAGCGAGTCGTCGAAGCGGTGGCCAACGGGATAGCCTAAGGCAAGAAGCACAGCGGTCCCAAGGAGGAACAGCAAGGGTGGGATATCGTAGTCCAGACCGGAGGGGTCCAGGAAGGGAAGGACCACCATCAGCGCGACGACGAGGGTGCCGAGAGCAAGTGCCAGCATCATCGCCGTACCACGCCAGATGCCAGCACTTAATCCCAGTAGCAGCGCGATGAACCAGACACCTACCTCCACACGCCATAGTTGGTCGACCGGGTAGGAGCCGACGAAGAATAGTTTAAGGTTGCTGGTAACGGAGGCCCAACCCGGTGTGGTGAGGGCCCAGCTAACGACGTTAACAGCCAGCTGTCCGATCAGCAGCGCGACCACGATGGTGATGAGGCTGTTTAGCCAGTTGTTGAACAGATTCTCGCGCAGCCACTGGATGGCACTGGGAGCTTGCCGGGGAGGAGTTCTTGCTAACGCTTCAGAGGCCATCGGAATCTTACCTTTCTACGAGCTGGATGCGGCGATTATACCAGTTCATCAAGAGCGAGGTTAGCAGACTGAAAGAGAGATAGGTGGCCATGATCATGGCAAAGACGACCACTGTCTGACCTGTCTGGTTGATAACGGTAGCCCCGACAAAGAACAGGTCCGGATAGGCGATCGCGATTGCGAGACTACTGTTCTTCGTTAGATTTAGGTATTGGTTGGTGAGCGGTGGGACGACCACACGCATCGCCTGAGGAAGGATGACCAACCGCATGGCCTGCCTGTCGCTTAAACCCAGGGCCTTCGCTGCCTCGCGTTGCCCCTTGCTGACGGACTGGATCCCGGCGCGTACAATCTCGCCGATAAAAGCAGCTGTATACACTACCAATCCTGTGAGCAGGGCGGCGAAGGGGGCGGTCAGCGCGATGCCGCCTTGAAAGTTGAAACGATCCAGGACGGGGAAGTCAAGATAGACGGGCGCCTCGCTGATCAGGACCGTGACGACAAAGCCGGTCGCTGCTACCAGAAGTGAAGCTAAGAACGCCCACGGTAAGACTGCTCCGGGACGATCGCCTCGGATCAATTCTCTTCGACGCCAATAGTAGACGCCAGCACCGACGAGAAGCGCCGCCCCGAGCCAGATAAGCCACGTGCCGAAGGTCTCACTCTGACGTGGCCACGCCAGAAAGACGCCACGGTTGCTCAAGGCAGCGAATGGACCGACGTTGATGGCATCGGCCGAGCGCGGGAAGGTGGAGGTGAGGGTGAACCAGAAAAGGAGCTGCAGCAGCAACGGGGTGTTACGGACAATCTCGGTGTAGACATAGGCAACATTGCGCAACAACCAGTTGTTGGAGAGCCGGCTGACCCCTAGTACCAGGCCAAGAAGTGTTGCCAGGATGATACCGCTGACAGCGACCCGCAAGGTGTTCGCGATACCGACATAGAAAGCACGCGCCCACGTGTCGGTCGACGTGTAGGCTGGCCCCTCACCGATGGCGATCCCTGCAGATTGGCTTAGAAAAGCCGTGCTGATACGGAGGTTACTACGCGCTAGCCCCTCCATCATGTTATTGAAGAGGTAGGCGATTACCGCGACGACCAGAATAACGAACATGACTTGCAGCAGGATCGCAATCTTGCGGGTATCCCGCCAGAAAGGGATGTTTTGTTCCGATTGCCGAAGCGTCACATCTGCCATGGGAGGAGCCTTTTCAATTGTCCGTCGAGGACGCGGATAAGGAAACGAACGGTGTAGTAGGGTAGTAGGGGCGCAACCCGCGCCCCTACTCGATTCCCTCTTGACTTAGCGGAACGGCGGCGAGTAGAGGAGGCCACCCTCGGTGTAGAGCTGGTTGAGACCACGCTCCAGATTGAAGGGCGTTTCCGGGCCGAGGTTGCGGTTGTAGATCTCCTCGTAGTTCCCGACTGCCCTGATCACGTCGACCATGAAGTCATTCTCGATGCCCATCTCTTCGCCAAGGCTGCTATCGCCCTGCCCAAGGAAACGCTGAATCTCCGGATCCTCGCTGTCCAGCATCTCCTCTACGTTCTCCTGCGTGATGCCGAACTCTTCCGCCTGGAAGGTACCCCAGACGACCCAGTTCACGATGTCACCCCACTGTGGATCACCCTGCAGGTAAGAGGGTGCCAGCGGCTCTTTGGACATTGTCACGTCAAGGATCACATGCTCCTCCGGATTAGCCAGCTTCGTGCGGGTGGTAACCAGGCCCGACTTGTCGGTCGTGAAGGCGTCACACTGACCCTCATCGTAAGCCTGCGCGGTTGGATCAGCTTCCTGAAAGACGAGCGGCTCATAGGCAATTCCGCGCGCACGGAATTGACTCTCCAGGTTCAGCTCCGTGGTTGTACCCGTCTGCACACAGACGGTCGCACCCTCCAGATCTTCCAAGGTCTCAATACCGCTGTCCGCACGGACCATCATGCCCTGGCCATCGTAGAAGGTGGTGGGGGCAAAATCAAGGCCGACGGATGTGTCGCGGCTGAGTGTGTGGGTCGTGTTTCGAATCAGAAGGTCCACCTCACCCGTCTGCACCGCCGTGAAGCGTTCCTGTGCGTTCAGGGGGCGAAACTCAACGGCGTTGGGATCGTTCAAGACAGCGGCGGCGACGGCGCGGCAGAAGTCTACGTCGAAGCCACTGTAGTTACCTGCTGCGTCCACGTTCCCGAAACCAGGCAAAGTCGAGTTCACACCGCAGATCAGGTTGCCACGATCCTGGACCGTACGCAGCATGCCACCAGCTTGGGCGACAGGAGCCGGCGCAGTCTCGGTGGCCTCGTCCGAGGCCGCAGGAACCGCCGCTTCGGTCTCCTCCGTCTCGATGGCGCCAGCGCCTTCGCTCTCCGCTGGCTCAGTTTCGATAGCTGCTTCACCACCGCCGCACGCGGCAAGCGTGAGCAGGAGCGCCAGGAGCGCTACCAATAACGTTAGTCGTCTCATCTCTCCTCCTTTGAGATAGAAGTGGAATAGGGGAATAAAGGTAGACACGTGCCATTCCCTCGACACGCTACTTCATCATAGTAGTAATACAAATAATCTGTCAAGTTCCCCCTGACGCTGCTGCGTTTCCTGTTCGAGAATGGAGGGTGCTCACGCGGGAGCGTAGAATATGAACATCTGTTTGACTACTCCTTCTGCATTATGCTACTTTTTATCTACACTATTTTCCTCTACACTACGGTTATACTATTGTTGTATCGAGTGACACCTCTATGGGCCGTGTCGCAGTCGGCACCTCCCCGTGGCCCAAAATGAGTTCAGAAGAGGGAGCATGTCAACCTAGTCTGCATCGCCGATTAAGATGTCGCTCTCAGACGTTATCTTCCACACCCCAACTTGGGGCATTGGACGTACATTGAGGAGGACGGAAATGGACGCCACACCCATCGACGCTCGCTGGCACAGCGGCGCCGAATTCATCGACTTTCTCTCCCGGCAACATAGCATGGAGCGTTTCCGTGAACAACACTGGGAGGGTCCCTTCACGGATTACCTCGATATCGTACGGAAAAATCCTACGGTCGCGCGCAACGCTTTCCAGCGTATGTACGATATGATCCTTTCATACGGAAGTGAGCAGCGCGAGCTCTACCGTCAGCCGGTTACCCACTACAACTTCTTTGACGATCCGATCGATAACGGCAAAGATGCCATCTACGGCTTGGATCCTTACCTGATGGAATTGGTGGATTTCTTCCACTCGGCGGCCCGTGGGTATGGGACCGAGCGACGCGTGCTCCTGCTGCACGGCCCGGTGGGCTCCTCCAAGTCCACCATCGCTCGTCTGCTGAAAAAAGGGCTGGAGCACTACTCACGCACGCCGGAGGGTGCGCTCTACACCTTCCGCTGGATCAATCTCCCAGATGGCGAGGATTTCCAATGCCCGATGCATGAGGAGCCGCTCCATCTTCTGCCGTGGGAGTATCGACAGGATTTCCTTGCGACCCTCAACGCGACCCAGGATGAAGGCCATCAACTTGTAGTTACTGGCGATCTCTGCCCTGCCTGTCGCTTCGTCTATCGCTCGCTGATGCAGCACTACAACGGGGAACTCCCGCGCGTGTTGGAACATGTCCGAGTGAAGCGGCTAATTCTGAGCGAGAAAGATCGCGTTGGCGTTGGCACTTTCCAACCCAAGGATGAGAAGAATCAGGACTCCACCGAACTAACGGGCGATATCAACTACCGCAAGATTGCGGAGTATGGTAGCGATAGTGATCCGCGCGCCTTCAATTTCGACGGTGAGTTCAACATCGCCAACCGTGGCCTAGTCGAGTTCGTCGAGGTGCTCAAGCTCGACGTAGCCTTCCTCTACGACCTCCTAGGAGCTAGCCAGGAGCACAAGATCAAGCCCAAGAAGTTCGCACAGACTGACATCGACGAGGTCATCTTGGGTCACACCAACGAACCAGAATACCGCAAGCTCCAATCCAATGAGTACATGGAGGCACTGCGCGACCGCACGGTCAAGATTGATATCCCCTACATCACGCGGCTGAGTGATGAGATCAAGATCTACCAGAAAGATTTCTCACAGGATCGGATTCGCGGCAAGCACATTGCACCCCATGTCATCGATGTGGCGGCGATGTGGGCGGTGCTGACGCGATTGGAAGAGCCAAAGCATGCTGGCCTCTCCGTCGTGCAGAAAATGAAGCTCTACGACGGCAAGACGTTGCGTGGTTTCACAGAGGACAACATACGCGAGCTGCGTGACTCCGCCAGCCGGGAGGGCATGGAGGGAATTAGCCCGCGCTATATTCAGGACAAGATCTCTAATGCCCTCGTCAACATGCCGGGCGATCGCCATCCGGATGAGGTAGACTCACGCTATCCCGACGGCTGTGTCAACCCCTTCATGGTGCTTGCCGAACTGGAGAATGGACTCCGCCACCACTCACTCATCAATTCTGAGGATCAGCGGCAGCGCTATCGCGAGCTTCTCGCTGTGGTGAAGGAGGAGTACGACGATATTGTCAAGAACGAGGTGCAGCGTGCGATCACGGCCGACGAGGCTGCCATCCAACGTCTCTGTGGCAACTACATCGACAATGTGAAAGCGTACACCCAGCGTGAGCGGGTGCGAAACCGCTTCACGGGGCGCGAGGAGGAGCCAGACGAGCGGCTGATGCGCTCCATTGAGGAGAAGATCGACATTCCCGAGAGTCGGAAGGATGACTTCCGCCGCGAGGTGATGAACTACATTGCCGCACTGGCACTGGATGGCAAACCCTTCGACTACACCTCGAACCCGCGCTTACAGAAAGCGCTCGAGCTGAAGCTCTTCGAGGATCAGAAAGATTCGATCAAGCTCTCCAGCCTGGTGACGAGCATCGTTGACCGGGAGACGCAGGAAAAGATCGACGTGGTCAAGGGGCGCCTCATCAACAACTATGGCTACTGCGAGGTGTGCGCCACCGACGTCCTCAACTACGTCGCTAGCATCTTTGCACGAGGGGACACGAGAAATCACTAGCAGTGGCGGATGAGCGATGGGCGCTGAAGGTGAAGGCGGTTGCGTGTCCCTTCAGCGCTCATCTTTCCTCATTCTCCGTTTGGGGGAAAGATGGCTAGCCGGATTGAACGCGATAGCAAGCGCTTCAAGCAGATTGCACGCGGTCAGGTCCGCAAGAATCTGAAGCGCTATATCTCAAAGGGTGAATTGATCGGCCGCCAGGGAAAGAACTATGTAAGTATCCCGGTGCCGCAAGTGAACATCCCTCATTTCCGCTACGGGTCGAAACAGACTGGGGGAGTGGGGCAGGGG
>JALZCF010000181.1 GCA_030863245.1 Chloroflexota bacterium | reverse complement strand
CGACTGCAGGTGCTCTTGAGGGATCGACGTCTCTTCGATGCCACAGTCGTTGCAGAGGAGCCCGCACTGGATCTGGCGCTGCTCGACGTGGGGGCGCCTCGCTTGCCTGCTATTGCCGTCGGAGATTCCTTACGGTTGCGCGTAGGGGAGTTGGTCCTCGCGATCGGGCACCCCTGGGGGCAGCCAGGCGTGGTGACAGCGGGCATCATAAGCGGCCTTGGGGAGATGCGGGTGCGCGGTAGCGACCGCACAAGCCCCTACATCCGCTCGAATGTCATGTTGGCACCCGGTAATTCGGGTGGTCCATTGCTCAGCGCACGAGGCAAGGTCGTAGGCATCAACTCTATGATTTTCGGGGGCGATCTAGCGATCTCGATCCCGAGTCAGGTGGTGGACGAGTGGGTTCTGGAACGCACCCGGCGACCTATCATACTCGATATAGAAGTACAATCGGTTCCGCTACCACACGCTCTGCTACCTGATACATACCACGAGCGAGCGGCCGGATTACTCATCACGACGCCCCCACGCGAGGCGCTATGCATCGGCGATGTGCTACTAGAGGTGGCGGGCGAACCGGTGGAGGATGTCAACGCGCTGCGGCGCGTCCTATCGCGGCAGGCGATAGGGGAGCGGGTACCCCTGCGCCTGCTGCGAGGTGGCCATCTTCAGGCGGTGGAAGTGGATAGCGAGGTACTGGAGCGGCGAGTGTGACACGTGTCTCTATCCTCGCGCCGTCGCCCGCAATGCAGGTGGGCCTGCAGGTCATGCTCCAAGAGTTCGAGCTACAGGTTGTAGGCGGAGGGAGCACGCTTCAAGAGGTTGACGAGGCGCTTCAAGAAGTGGACGTGCTCGTGGTCGCTGATGCAGAGCAATTGGTAGACCTAGCAGAATTGCTTCCGGAGGATGGCTCCCTAGGGGTTGTGGTGCTCTCCAATGAAAGCCAACCTGCTGCCACGTTATATGACCTTCCGTTGAGGGCGTGGAGTGTTCTGCCATTGGACGTATCGGCTGATGTGCTCCATGGGGCGATATGCGCTGTGACACAGGGTCTGGTGGCAGTACTGCACTCGACCGCGCTGGAGCTCATTCATCCGCCTCCAACTGTGGATGAGGAGCCTATCGAGCCACTCACCGACCGTGAGCGGGAGGTGCTGGAGTTGCTAAGCCAGGGATTACCGAACAAGCTCATCGCGCGTGAGTTGGAGATCAGCGAGCATACCGTAAAGTTCCACCTCTCCTCTATCTTCTCAAAGCTGGGTGTCTCTAGCCGAACGGAAGCGGTGAGCCGGGGCGCGCGGAATGGGCTAATCACACTTTGACCGCATGGCGACAAGCAAAAAGGCGCCCTCCTCTTAACAAGGAGGGCGCCTTTTCCGATTTTTCCGATTTTGCCGTCTTTATGACACAGCGACCCGTGGCAGAGAAGCCGAGCGGGGATTGCTCTGGTAGCGCGTACGCGGCGCGGCGACCCGACCGGTCGGCGCAGGAATGCGCCACGTGTTTCCCTCGTATCCGATAGAGGAGCAATGTGCGGGAAGTGGCATGGTAGGGACGGTTGCCGGGCGCGGTGCCGGGTAGCCGATCAGGCGCATGATCTCTTCCAGGCTCTGCTGTGGTGTCTCCGTGAACACCAACTTCCCGTTGATCTCTTCAATGACGATACGGCGCGATTCTGGCGCGAGGCAGTGGTGCGCCCCCCCTCGGCCCGAAATCATGCTCTGGTAGGCACCGACCCCGCAGATCGCGACGTGCAGGCCCTTGCCCTGCTCGGGTAGCACTAGGGCCGGCCGGTGCGGCCGCGGGTAGACGTCATCGCTGTCGCAGGTCCGTCGTCCCCCGAAGCGCACCTCGCGGACTGGTCGTTCCCATCCCTCTAGTGGCAGGACGGCAAATTCCTGGTCCACCAGTACACTGTCGGGGGCGCTCACCATCATCGAGCCGTTCAGCAGGTACCAATCGGGGGCACCCGCGCTCCCGCTCTTGATTTGACCCACCTCCAGCAACTGTACCACGTGGTTCGCCACCGTATAGCGGCCAAACTCGCCGATCAGTTGCGGTATGGGCACCTCGAAGCGTGCGCAGGTCTCCTTGATGACACCCATCAGGTCGGTCAGGAAGGCTACGTAGTCGAACTTGAAGCCAAGATCGTAGCCGCTCGTCGGCACCCCGCCTCCAAAGCTGAAGTAGCGTAGCGTCGGCACTTTCTGACGTAGACGCGCGTAGTTCTCGACCGACTGACGTAGGGTGGCGACAAAGTGCTCCCGATCCTCTACCTGACTACCAATCATGGCATGATAGAGGACAAGCGAGTGGCGACTGGTGACGAGTCCCTCTGCGACAAAGTCGATCTCTTCAGGGGTCAACCCGAAGCGATCACCGCCGTAATGGGTGCCATCGCGGTTGCCTGCCGCGCGCTCGCGCACGCCGAAACGGAAGGCAGCCGGGCACTGCTGGAGTACCTGGAATTCATCCAGATCGTCCAGTACCGGGATGACGTTCGCGTTGCCCGCCAGGCGCAAGCGCAGGATGGCGGCGAGATAGTGTTGTTCCTTCGACCCGTTGGCGAAGATCATCCGATTGCTTGGCAAGACGCCATCGCGCCAGAGCATGTGTGCCACGTCCACGTCGGCTGCGGCGCTTGTCTCGTAATGTGCGCCAGCGTTGAGAGCCGTGCGCACGGCCTCCGCTGCGAAGTTCGCTTTGGTGGCGTAGGCGTAGAGAAAGGGAGCGGGGTAACCCGCCACCTCCTTTGCCTCTGCCGCGTATGTCATCATCCGCGTAATCTGACTTGTGATCTGCGGTGTGTAAATCACTTCGAGCGGCGCACCATAGCGTTCCGCTAACTCATTCAAATCAATCCGATCGCCCAACAGCAGGCGGCCATCGCGGCGCGTTATGAAGTCGGTCAGCGGCCCCTCGCTGGTGACGTTGTATGTTTCTTGCAGATATTGAGCGTACGTCTGCATCGTAACCACACCCTTTCCAGTGCTTGGAGTGTTGGCGCACGGCTCTTGCCGTGCTCGGTGCCCCTGCCATGCGCATGCAGGCAGGACGGTCTCCGGCATCTCCGTGCCAAAGACAGAGACGAACCTTGCTGAAGGGCTCAATAAGCGTTTAGAGAGTTACTCGAAGTGGTTGGAGAGGGAGCGTGAGGCCAACAAAAAAGGCCGCACATCGGGCGATGTGGGCCGGTCTTCCAGATGGGCTGCAGGGACACAACCCATCTATGGACACGGTGTATCACAGCGCAGATGTGGACGCCTGGCGTCTCTCAACCACGTTAGTACTACTACCGTCCATACGATTCCTTTGAAAGCTTGCCCGATGCTTGTAAGGGGACTCGATCTCGTCCCAAGAAAAAACCCACCAGCCATGCGGTGGGGAGGCTGCACACTCACTATTCCCTTTCGCGGATGTGAGTGTGTCGGACAAGCGCTGATTTTACGGCTTTATAGCCGAACGAAGTGTATTATATGCCGAACGCTCTTTTTGTCAAGCTTGTGAAAAAAGGGACAAAGAGACCCTTTCAGGCCCCTCGCAGCGAAGAAAGCCTGTTGTTCAGCTAACCAGCCAAAAAGAGAAAGAGGCTCCGTTGCGGAGCCTCCTGGTTAAGCTGCTATGTTGGTCCAGTCAGATGGGCGGCGGATCGGTTTGCCGACCGGTACCGCAATTCGCTCGGGAGCTGTGACGAGCTGCAAGCGGTTGCCATCGACGTGGCGGCGCTTTGCCCACTCTAGCGCCGACCGCTCCTGAATAAACTCAGCGGTTGTCACCACCTTTACGATCCACTGGTTGATGACTTGGACAATTGCATAATGTTTCATGCACTCTCCTACTAAAGGCAAAGAGGCGCAATCCCTGGGGGGAGCGCCTCTCCTTACGGAAAACATTCACATCTCGTCCCAGTGCCATGCATCTATTATACACGATCTAGCTCATAATTTCCAATTTTATGAAGGAAACATAACGTAACCGGCTGATAGGCTGTCTTGATTTTGCACTAGTTCTTCTGAAACCTGATCAAGCAGGATGCGTATTGGAGGTAAGAAAGGGAGGCGACGACGCGCGGGAATTGTCTCCAGGGACGGCAACTTATTTGGTGGTAACGTCGTAGAGAATTGTGATGATCGTTCGCAAAAGGATGTGAAAGGTGGGGAAGAGAATGCAAAGATTCGTGCGAACCGTCGGGGTGGGGGTGATGTTCCTGCTCCTGGTTCTTCTCGCTACGGGCTGTGCTTACGACTCGGACGGCAAGGCTGTCTTTGGGGGGGCGGAAACGATCCACAGCGGTGAGGTCGTTGATGGCGATCTGGCTGTCTTTGGCGGGGCTGTTACTGTTGAAGAGGGAGCCATAGTGAACGGAGACCTGGCTATCTTTGGTGGTACTGTGAGCCTGGATGGAGAGGTGACCGGCGACGTCGTGAACTTTGGCGGAACCATCGCTCGGGGGGCGGATTCTGCCATTGGTGGTGAGATCGCGACATTTGGGGGCACAACGCGACGTGCCGAGCGCGTAGTCGAGGTGGAGGCGCCAGAAGAGATGGCGGTGCCAGAAGAGGTGGAGGCGCCGGAAGCACCGGAGGCGACAGAGGCGCCAGCGGTCACGACGCGCGTGGTACGGCCCAGCTTAACGGATCGCATGTTCGGGCTGGTCGCAGCGATTGTGGGGACCGTTCTGAAGACGGTTGCCTTTGGCGCCCTTGGCCTGGTGCTTGCCCTCTTCTTGCCCGACCACGTACGGCGTGTGGGACATGCCGCCGGTGAGGCACCGGCTGCGAGTATGGGGGTAGGTTGTCTTGCGATCCCCGCGCTCGTCCTGTTGTCCGTGATTACCGCTATCACGATCATTGGTATCCCTCTTACCGTCTTGCTCGTAGCGGCGAGTGGCGCGGCCGTGATCTTCGGTTGGATCGGGCTTGGGCTCTTCTTCGGCGATCGTCTGTTGCGGGCAGCGGATGTTCGCTCGCCTCGACCGGCTGCGGCGGCTGCTATCGGTTCAGGGGGCTTGGTGCTCGTGAGTAGTGCGGTGGGCGTCATTCCCATTCTGGGTTGGCTCGTCTCGCCTGTGTTGACACTGTGGGCGCTGGGTGCAACGATCCTGACCCGTGGGGGCACCAAGAGTTACCCAACACGACCACGGATCGACCAACCTGTGCCCCCGCTTACGATCGATCCATTGGCTGACATTCCGCCCGCACCCCGGCGCGACGAGGGTCAAAGCCGTGGCAGGGAGAACCTCTTCGCCGACCTCGCAGCCGACCTAGGAATCGAGGACGAGGTGTACGGCGAGAATCAAGACGATGAGGACGTCGACGGAAGGGAGACTCCTGTCTCACCCCCTGATGAGGGATAGATAGCCGTAGCCGTCGCAGGGCAGCGCCCCG
>JALZCF010000178.1 GCA_030863245.1 Chloroflexota bacterium | reverse complement strand
GAGGCTTCTTGAGCGTGATTTCATCCATCCTCAGCACGCTCACATGCGGTAGGCCACCCACCCGCGGCGTGCGCTTGGCTCAACGTTTGAAGATGCCCTGGACCGTGTCGACGTGTAAGTGCTCGACCTGGGCAACTACCTTGGTGGAACTCGCCAGACAGCGCTGGTAGATATGTTGTTCATAGCGCCGCGTGTGGCGCCGCAGGTGGTCGAGCCACACGATCTGCTCGCTGAAGGGACGTGTGGCTCACAGTCGAAGCGGCATGCCGCAAAATGGACAAACGTGCACTTGCCCCACAGATCGAGGTCGCGCACACAGCGCGCTGTGCTATCAGGAATGGAGTCGAGAGGGTCCGACAGCACGGGCACAGCGCGACCGTCGCTGCGTGTTGACAAGCCAGGTGCACGATGTCCTTCTCCGCGCAGCCTTCGACTTCATAGGCTATGACCTGCAACCCAGGCAGGTCCAATAACTGGCTGACGGTGACCTCGTTTACTTTCTGCGCTGCGCGCCCCACGTGCCGCTTCATGGCACGTGGGGCATCTTGCAGAGGTTTGACGATGTCCGGTAATAACGGTAAGCTCTTCATGCACGGGCCTTTCTATGCTACTGAGATGGCTCTGCTCACACCTGTCGGTATAACACAGACTGCGCCCTTTTCCGTTTGCTACCCCACGATTCTGGGTAGACCGCATCCAGGGAAGCTCAATAAGGTGAAGGTGCCAACCACTCCACCTTGAAAGGAGCTAGTCATGGACATGCGTATTATACTGGTGTATTGTCATGTGAGGATTATATGAAGAGCCTCCATCGCCGAGAGTATCCTTAATGTCGAGTGAGCGACGCCGAAATCATAACGATCGGCTTAGTGGCAGCGCTCTACTACCAGGGCAACTATGCGCTGGCGTGCTGTTTCTTGCACGAACAGAACTGTATCCCGTACCACTTGGGTAAAAGCCGCTTTAGTCGACGCTTGCATCGGGTCAAAGCGCATTGTCTGACCCTCTTCCAAGTGTCATGCGAGAGCTGGAAAGCGTTAACCGAGAAAAGCCTCTATGCCGTAGACACCTTTCCGGTGGCAGAATGCGAATATTATCGCATTCCGCGCGCCAAGCTCGATCAAGACGACGCCTATCGCAGCTTATCAGGCTAGCAAGAAGCGCTATTTCTACGGTTTGCGAATTCATCTCCTGGTGACCCGTGACGATCAACCGCACCCAACGGGCACCCGGTTCTTCCTCACGCTGGGCTCATTCAGTGAAACCACGGGCTTGGAATACTTCGATTCTGACCTACCTGAGGGCGCGATTGTCTTCGGTGACAAAGCCTACAACTACTATTTCATCGAGGATATCCTGCGCGACTGCGGAATCGAGCTCTTGTCGATTCGTATGAAGAAAATTCCACGTGCTCCTTGCCGCCCTGCTAGCAGTATTTGCAAGCCTGCTATCGTAAAGCGATTGAAACCAACGGGCCCCAGGTCGAGCGCTTGCTGCCCTATTCGATTCATGCCACCTGGCAGGAGAGGGTCGAACGCAAAGTCGTCCACTTCTTCTTGGCAGCCATCATCAGCTGCATCCCCTGCGACTAGCTGGCAACTTGGATTGGTTAACAACCTCTCCCTGTTAAGCGAACAGGTTCCCCAGTAGCGTGCCAAAGTTCTGACATTGATGTCTGCCTGTATTACGGTCGCGGTCGCGGTCTCTAACATCACCAAGCCCTTCGCCTACTCTCGCAGGAGCGTGTTAGGATTGGGTTCCTTGCTGCTTTTGTGGCCTTGATATCAGCGGTGCTGCTCGCCCCCTTGGTTAGGGAACATCGTACGGAGCAACGACTATATGGACAATAAACGACTAGTTCAGCAACTAGCATTTATCGTGGAGATAGATCGTCTCAAGACAGTCCTTCGGCGGAGCGTGCTTGTGGATGGCACTCGCCGCGAGAACAGCGCTGAGCACTCGTGGCACCTGGCAATTATGGCCTTGCTGCTCGCCGAGAACACTTCTGAGGAGGTGGACGTTCTTCATGCGGTGAAGATGGTCCTGCTGCACGACATTGTGGAGATTGATGCCGGTGACACCTACGCGTATGACCAAGACGGTTATCTGGATAAGACCGACCGCGAGACGTTGGCAGCGAACCGTCTCTTTGGGCTTCTACCAGCCGATCAAGGCGAAGAGTTTCGCCGTTTGTGGGAAGAGTTCGAGGCAGGCGAGACGCCTACAGCCCGCTTCGCCAACGCCCTCGATCGGCTGCAACCGCTGTTGTTAGCCTATCACAGTGAGGGGGCGTCGTGGCGCGACAACCAGATCCGTCGTGCTCAGGTCCAAGCAAGGATGGCTCCAATTCGCATCGGACTCCCGATCGTGTGGCCAGAAGTAGAACGAATCATCCGCGAGGCAGTGGCGGCAGGAATTCTCTTGATCGATGAATAAATTTGAGCAAGGCGATACGCATGCAGAACCTATCGAGACCGAGTGGCGCGCGGGACATGCCCCAAGGCGCTGGCGGGCTTAGGCTGTTTCTTTCGTCGTGACAACGGTCTCGCGCATTATTACACACAAAGACTCACTGAATGCTAACGTCCCTTATCAAATACTTCATGGTTCATTATAGAGTTGATAAAGATGCCTCACCTACCGATTCAAACATCTCCCGAAGTACAAGCATCACTCGATGAGGGCCTTCCGATCGTTGCCTTGGAAAGCACGCTCATCGCCCACGGACTACCCTTCCCCCAAAACCTCGAACTGGCTCGTCGCCTGGAGTCCACCGTCCGCGACAACGATGCTACTCCTGCCACAATTGCCTTTGCCGATGGTCAGGTCCGCGTAGGACTTGATGGAGCCTTGTTGGAACGCTTGGCGACCGAAGAGGGCGTTGCGAAAGCCAGCCTCCGGGACATTGGGCTGCTACTGGCAGATAGGAAATTAGGGGCAACCACTGTTGCTACAACGATGTGGACGGCAGCTCAACTGGGCATACAGGTCTTCGCAACAGGGGGTATCGGTGGTGTTCATCCCGGGGACGGGAGCGATGTGAGTTCGGACCTCCCGGCTCTCGCCACGATTCCTGTCTGCGTCGTCGGAAGCGGAGCGAAGGCCATCTTGGACCTACCTCGCACGCGAGAGTGGCTGGAAACATGGGGTGTTCCGGTGCTTGGCTTTCAGACAGACGAGATGCCTGCCTTCTACTCACGTAAGAGTGGACTTCCTGTAGATCGTAGGGTTCAAGATGAACGGGAAGCGGCGCACTACGTACGTGCTCACCTCTCCCTGGGGAGAGGTGGCATCCTGCTCGGTGTGCCGGTGCCTGAAGCGCACGAAGTACCGGGGGATTTGGCTCTACGGTGGATTGCTGCTGCGGGAAAGGCTGCTACGGAGCAGGGCATCCGAGGCTACGCGCTCACGCCCTTCCTCCTGAACGATCTGGCGACGCGCAGCAAGGGCCAAAGCCTTCGCGCAAACCTTGCCCTTCTTGAGAACAATGCTGCTGTGGCGGCCCGCCTTGGTGTACACCTGAGCGAGATGGCTCGCTAGGTACACCAGGAACCCTGCTTGAGATGGTTCACGGATAGCGTAACACTTTCACGCACTGTTACATCGAGGGAGGCGCGAAAAGCGTTACCGCATTTTTCTCCCTACAATGAACCATTCCGAAACGTTACGAAATAAATACGCAATAGGTGCAGGATGCGGTAAGATAGCAGTGGAGGTGACTTATGCCGAAACGACGCTACTTACACCTGACAGTGGAACAGCATGACGAATTGGAAGTTGGAAGACGTATGCGACCACCATCGCCACCGCATATGTGGGAAGAAGGCGCGGTGTTGCTCAAAATCGCTCT
>JALZCF010000168.1 GCA_030863245.1 Chloroflexota bacterium | reverse complement strand
CCACACGCCGTTCCGCTCCCCGCTCCCCGCTCCCCGAACTGGGTGCACATCGCGCTCCTCTTCATCCTCCTCGGTGGGCTGGCCGTGCGGCTGCTTGCAGTACGCGACTTGCTTTTCCCACCGTGGGTGGATGCGGTACGGCACGGGCTGATCGCGACTGTGATGGCTTCGAGCGGCAAGGTACTGACGACGTATGAGCCTTGGCTGCCCGTGGAGGTATTCCCTTACCACTTCGGCTTTCATACTATCCCTGCAAGCCTGACTATGATGACGGGCTGGCCCCTCCCGCACACGCTCCTGATCCTGGGTCAACTCCTTAACGCGCTCGTCCCGCTCTCCGTTTACGCGGCTGCCTGGCTCATGACCCGGCGACGGGGCGTGGGGCTGGTGGCCGCATTCCTCGTGGCCTTTCCCTTTCTGTTCCCTGGCTACTATGCGACATGGGGACGCTATACCCAGCTTGCGGGGATGCTCGTCTTGCCGCTTCTCATTGCTCTGACGTGGCATCTGATAAGAGGGGGACGACGTTGGAAGCATGCTTGGTGGGTGGCTGCGCTTCTCGCCAGCGGCCTCTTCCTCATCCACCTGCGGGTTTTCCTCTACTATCTTCCTTTCCCGCTCCTCGTCTGGTTCGGAAGCCGCTTCCGTCGCACGCGCGCTCTCGCGGCCGCCGGTTCATTAACCCTCCTCCTGGTGGGCATCCGAGCTTGGCAACTCTTTCCACGCTCCTCCCCCGCGCAACTCCTGACCACGTCACTCGAGGGATACAACGACTTCCCTATGGGTTACGTGACTGCGGGATGGGAAGAACTTTTCGTCGGATTAGCCCTCCTGAGTATCCCTCTCTCGCTCGTCGCGTATCTCCGTGGGCGACGCTGGGCAGCCCTCCCCCTTGCACTTGCATTCTGGGTCGCCTCCCTCTTCCTCCTCCTCGCTGGCCGGCTGGTCGGTCTTCCAGAGAGCTGGCTGGTCAACCTCAACAGCATGTACATCATCCTCTTCTTCCCGGTTGCTCTCCTTATCGGACTCCTACTCGATCGTCTCTGGTCGTGGAGTGCGACTCGGGAATTGCGGAAGGCGGAAGGCGGAGTGCGGATTAAACGGCTTCATAGGGATGATGAGGGTGTCGTGGAACAACGGAACGCTGCCTATCGTGGTGTGGAGGTCAGCCGCGTCTTGTCCTTAGGACGCTACGTCGCCCTTGGGCTGCTCCTGACCGCTACGCTGCTCTTCGGCGTTCGCAACCAGCTCACCATCCTGAATCGGCAGACAATTCTCGCCTTCCCCGAGGATAGCGTGGGCCTTGAATGGGTAGCTGCAAACCTACCGGACGACGCACGTATCGGGGTCAGTGCTTGGCGCTGGCTGGGTGACGCGTGGGCAGGCACCGACGGCGGTGCCTGGCTGCTGCCACTCACTGGCCATGCCACCAGCACCCCTCCCGCCGATTACGTCTACAACCCCCACCTCGCGCAATCCGTTATCGCCTTCAACGAGACCGCCACCGCCATCGAAGACTGGTCCGACCCCGCCGCGGCCACCTGGCTCCGCGAGCAGGGCATCACCCACCTCTTCATCGGCACCCGTGGCGGCTTCCTCGACCCCGCCGAACTCGCTCGCAATCCCACACTCAAACTACTCTACCAGCAAGAAGGCGCCTTCATCTTCACCCTCCCCTAGGAATGCGGAGTGCAGAGTGCAGAATGCGGATTGATTCGAGCACGAAGCGCCCATCTCTCCATGCAACATGCAACATGCGATATGCAACAGCTCTCGCCTGGCTAACTTCTTGCTAGTACCCCATTTTAGTGGATACAACTTAAGAAGGGAGGGCGACTGTGAACGAACGTATCAAGAAGATTCTGAGTTGGTATTACAGTGAGAATCCGGGGGTTTTGAACAATTTGGCCCGGCTGCTCAATCATGGGGAACTGGCCGGCACCGGCCGGATGGTCATCTTGCCAGTCGATCAGGGCTTCGAGCATGGCCCTGCGCGCAGCTTTGGCGTGAACCCACCTGCCTACGATCCCCACTATCACTACCGGCTCGCCATCGAGTCCGGCTGCAACGCCTATGCGGCGCCGCTCGGCTTTCTATCGGCTGGGTCAGTGGAGTTTGCGGGAGAGATCCCGACAATCCTGAAGCTGAACAACCACGATGTGTTGCAGGATGAGGCGGATCCCCTTGGCGCGCAGACCGCCTTCGTCGCCGATGCGCTGCGGCTTGGATGTGTAGGCATTGGCTACACCATCTACCCGGGTACCGAGCTCCGACGTCTCCAATACGAGCAACTCGCCGTCCTGACGAGCGACGCCCGAGCAGCCGGATTGGTCGTCATCGTCTGGTCCTACGCTCGTGGCAGCGACATATCCAGCGAGGGGGAGACCGCTTTGGACGTGATCGCCTACTCAGCGCACATCGCTGCCGAGCTGGGCGCCCATATCGTCAAGGTCAAGCTGCCCTCCTCCAAACTTGAGCAGGAAGCCGCTCGCAAGGCGTACGAAAGAGCCGATATCCCACGTGAGACCCTGGCGGATCGGGTGCGCCACGTGATCCAAGGCACCTTCGACGGACGACGCATCGTCATCTTCTCCGGTGGTGCTGCCAAGGAGAGCGACCAGGACGTCCTGGACGAGGCCCGCGCCATCCGCGACGGTGGCGGCTTCGGCTCCATCATCGGCCGCAACGCCTTCCAGCGGGAATGGGACTCCTCCATCCGCCTTCTGAAAGGAATGATGCAGATCTACAAAGAAGACAACGGCGTCGCTCCCGGAGCCCTCGGCCGCAGGTAACGCTACCAACGCAGAAGATAGCCCGCGAAAGGTGGAATGGGATCGAAAGTCATCCCGTTCCACTCCCTTCTTATTTCACCGAACCCAGAAACCAATGTAACACTGTTACGTCTTGCATGCCATCATTACGCTTGGGTCCTCATTAACTCCGACGGCATCGTGCGCAAGAGCATCTTCGGCCCAATGGAGGGGGCACGCCAGCGCCTGGAATACGCACTACTCGAACTGTTCCCTTGGGTTTTTGACTAAGGAGCCCACTCCGGGTAAAATCCTGTTGTGAACCAGTCTTTCTTGTGCAGGACCCATTCGTACTGACGGACGCCGTTCTTCGAGTCGAGATGAGAGTCCATGTGAAAGAGTAGCAGGTCACATCCATTACTCAAGCTCGGTTCAAAAGGAGAGAAATCATGAGCGAGCGTCTTACTGGTACCGTCAAGTTTTTTGCCACCGATAAGGGATACGGCTTCATTGCCCCGGACGATGGGCGCAAGGATGTCTTCGTCCACTACTCGGCTATTGAGGACCAGGGTGGGTTCCGCAACCTGAATGAGGGCGACAAGGTAGAATTTAGTATCGAGTCTAGCCCGAAAGGCCCCCGTGCCGCTGAGGTCACGCGCATCTAGCGCATGTCAAGGTGAACCCAGAAGCGCCCTCCCCACAGGGG
>JALZCF010000164.1 GCA_030863245.1 Chloroflexota bacterium | reverse complement strand
GCAACCTAGGTACCCTTATCCGTGCGGCTGCCGCCGCAGGGGTAGACGCTGTCGTCGTCCCGAAAGGCACGGTAGACCCATGGAGTGACAAAGTGCTCCGTGCGGGCATGGGCGCCCACTTCCGTCTCCCCATACGAGAGGGACTATCCTGGTCAGAGGTCGCCCCACTGCTCGACGGCCTTACCGTACGACTGGCCGACGCGAGCGGGGAGGTGACCTACGACGAGGTCAATTGGACCCACCCAAGCGCCCTCATCGTCGGCGGCGAGGCCCACGGCGCCGGCCAATCCGCCGAACAGCGCACCGACCAAGCGATCTCCATCCCCATGGCAAACGACGTCGAATCCCTGAACGCAGCAGTCGCAGGGAGCGTCATTCTCTTTGAAGCATTCCGCCAGCGACGAAAGGGGCCGAAAGGGGAGCGGGGAAAGGGGAGCGGGGAAAAGGGAAAGGGGAAAACGGAGAACGGAGAACGGAAAACGTAAAGGTGATACTCAGCACACAGTACGCAGTACGCAATGTGCGATATACCTACTCAGGTGCCCGGCACTTTGTCGAGAGATATCTGTACGAGCTCGCGCTCACTTGAAGTGCCGGGCACCTCACAGCCTTAGTCGTCACTATGCAACATGCAACAGAAACCATGAATCTTGAATTGCTTGAACGAATGACGCGTTTTAATGCGGTTGTGGGCAGTGAGCATGCGTTTGGGGAGTGGTTGTTGGAGCAGTTGGAGCCACATGCTGCGCGAGTGGAGATGGATCGGTTGGGCAATGTGTATGCGTGGCGAGGGGAGAGTCCGGAGGTGGCGCTCTTCTGTCACATGGATAGCGTGGGTTTCATCGTGGAGGAGGTTCGAGAGGGGCACGTCAAGGTGGTGAAGATGGGTGGCCCCGCCACGCCAGAGTACGCGCCGATGGTCGTCGAGACGGAGCAGGGCGAGGTGCGTGGCACGCTACTGGTGGACGACGATGCCTATCTGATTGACCTATGGGAACCGGGTGTGACGGAGCAGATACAGGTGGGGGACGTGGCGGCCTTTGCGCCCAATTTCTGGGTGGAAGATGGCCTCATTCACAGTCGCTGGCTCGATAACAAGTTGGGCACATGGGTTGCCTTCGAGGCATGGAAGGAGAGCGAGCGGGCCGTCTTCGTGGCGACCGTGCGCGAGGAGCATGCTCCTCCCGGGGCAGCCTCGGCGGCGCTACAGGTGCAGGGGTTGGAGCTGGCAATCGTGGTGGACATCACCTATGCGGCCAGTCCGAAAGGTCCGTATATTGTGAAGTGGGGCGAGGGCCCAGCCGTCACCCTGCGGGATGCCCAGGTACACGACCGGCGTTGGGCGAAGGCCATGCTCCAGGTGGCAAAGGAGCGTGAGATTCCAGCCCAGATCGAGATTGCACTTGCTGGCGGCTCCGATGCAAGACACATCTCGATGGCCGGCTTCCCGGCCATCTTCGTCGGGCTGCCCATCCGCTACGCCCACACACCCGCAGAGGTGGGACGCCTTGAGGATTGCCAGCGCGCCAAGCAGCTTATCCTTCGCTTCCTTGATAGGTATGGTAAGGGTCGGCTGGAGTGAAAGGGCAGATGTCGGAACTGCTACGCGTCGAGCTAGAGGAAATCTTGCGCCACGAGCCTGACCGTTTTTCCACCGCGGTGCGCACCCTGCGCGACCGCCCTCAGCCTCCCACCCGTGACGACCTCATGAAGGCTCTGTTGGAGCTGCGCGAGTCAATGCGTGCCGAGGGGGACGAGCGGCGCGAGAACTTGGTCCTCGACATGCTCGACTGGATCGTCGGTTGGTGCTCCCCTGGCAGCCAACCGTTTCCACCCTCGTCGTAGAGACAACCCTGCATGGCACATGAATTGCCCTATAGCGACCTGGCGTAGCATAACAGGAAAACCAGCTACGCCCTTTATAACATCGCTATACTAGAAAGAATGTGCCATGGTTACATCGAAACCATTCACCGAGATAGATCTGCGCTCGTTAGCCGAGTTGTCTGGACCGGAGCGAGCGTTTGTGAGCTTGTACCTGAGTGGACCGGAGGCGATGGGTGCGCTTGACCACCGCATCCGCCACGTTCGTGGGATTCTATCGGACAATGCCGTCGAACAAGAGCATTTCGATCGGAGTATGGAGCTCATCCAACAGCATTTTGAGGAAGAGCCGCTTCGGGAGGGAAGCCGTTGCATCTTCGCCAGTTGGGCGCTTGACTTCCTGAAGGCTTATAAGCTCACCGTGTCACCACGCGATCGGTTATGGGTGGATTCCTCGTTGTACCTGCGGCCGCTAGCGGAACTGCAAGACGAGTACGAGGGCTTTGCCGTCGTCGCAGCAGATAACAGCGCCGCGCGCATCTTCCTTGTCGCCTCTAACCTGGTAGAAGACGAGCAGCGAGTGAGGGGCGGGGTGAAAAATCATGTCAAAAAAGGCGGATGGTCGCAGCAACGGTACGAGCGGCGGCGTGATAACGAGCTTCTCCACTATGCCAAGGAGGTAGTGGAGCGACTCGTCCATCTGGCCGAAGAGGAACCATTCGACTATCTGGTACTCGTCGGCTCCGACGAGACGATGCAGGCCATCGAGAAGGAACTGCCCCAGCAGCTGGCGGAGAAGCTTGTGGGGGAGAAGCCGATCGATCTCGATCTGGAAGATGACAGTGTGTGGCGGAGGGCACTCGGCCTTGTCGAGGAGGCGGAGCGGGAGTCGGAAGAGATACTGTGGGAGCGGATCAAAGCGGAGTACCTGCGTGGCGGGCTGGCAGTGGTTGGACCGGAGGACGTGCTGGGTGCTGCCGCGGTGGGGCGCGTCGAAAAGATGATTGTCACGCGTGATGCCAAGATCCTGGGAACCCAATGCCGGGAGTGCACTAATCTCATGGCGAGTGAGGTAACCGAGTGCGCCTATTGTGGTTCTGAGGATGTTTTCACGGATGATCTGGTAAATGAGTTGGTGGAATTGCTGGCTACCAGCAGTGCCGAGACGGAGTTTTCTGATCCTATCTCGGGGTTGAGCGAGGTGGGGGATATTGCGGCGCTTCTGCGGTACTGAACGGGGAACTCACGCAAAGACGCAAAGACGCAAAGACGCAAAGGAAACGGGTATTATCTCTGTCATCTTTGAAAGGTGAGGTTTGTCAGGGGCGAGTTGAGGACAATCCTGATAGAATATACGAGTCGCGTTTTGAGACGGGGCGTACTCAGTACGCCTCTCTGTTTACTTGTGGCGTGAAGCGGGACTGCTATTATTATAGAAGAACGGCACGGCCCGCGCTGCTAGTAAGGTTACGAGTATCACTGCACTGTGTACGATCCCGTGAAAAGCCCCTTTATGCCTGACTCGGTTGATTCCGTTGCTTCCCTGCTGGCAGAGTACCACTACATTGCCGACGTTGGTTTGAGCACCAGTCTCTTCCTTGCGCTTCGGATGGGAAAGGCTCTGTTTTTGGAGGGTGAGCCTGGGGTGGGGAAGACGGAGGTTGCGAAGGTGCTCAGTCGTGCTTTTGATACGCCGCTCATCCGGCTGCAGTGCTACGAAGGGCTGGACGTTAGTCAGGCGGTGTACGAGTGGAATTACCCACGCCAGTTGCTCGAGATTCAGGCACGCCAGCAGAGACCGAATGGAACCGGGTCGGTTACGGAGGATATCTTCACCGAGAGGTTCCTTCTGAAGCGTCCTCTCTTGCAGGCAATCGATCAGAGTCACGATCAGGCGCCGGTTCTACTTATCGACGAGCTGGATCGTGCCGATGAGGAGTTCGAGAGCTTCTTGCTCGAGTTGTTGTCTGATTTTCAGATCACCGTCCCCGAGATTGGCACACTCCGGGCAGAGCACAAGCCCATCGTGATCATTACCTCTAATCGCACTCGCGAGATCCACGACGCCTTGAAGCGGCGTTGTGTCTATTACTGGATTGACTATCCCTCCCGGGAAAAAGAGCTAGAGATCGTTCGCCTGAAGGTGCCCGGGATTGCAGAGCAACTCGCGGCACAGGTTGTCGATTTTGTGCAGGCCGTGCGGCAGGAGGATCTGTACAAGTTGCCGGGCGTGGCGGAGACTCTTGATTGGGCAGAGGCGCTTAGCCATCTGAACGCCACATTCCTGGACCCAGCGGTTGTCAATGCCACGCTCGGCATCATCCTCAAGTACCAAGATGACGTGGACAGGATGCGGGGGGCAGTTGTAGATAGGTTGGTAGAGCGAGTGATGTGAAGGGCGTA
>JALZCF010000118.1 GCA_030863245.1 Chloroflexota bacterium | reverse complement strand
ACATGGATCTGATAACCTGGGTATTGCTCGTTGCCGGGCTCGTGCTGCTAGTGGTTGGCGCGGAGGCTCTGGTACGTGGGGCATCGCGCCTTGCCGCGACCGTCGGCGTCTCGCCGCTGGTGATTGGGCTAACGATTGTGGCCTTTGGCACCAGTTCACCGGAGATGGCTGTAAGCGCGCAATCGGCGCTCGCCGGTCAAGGCGACATGGCCGTGGGCAACGTCGTGGGTAGTAATATCTTCAATATCCTGTTTATCCTGGGGGTGTCTGCGCTGGTCGCCCCGCTCATCGTCGCGCAGCGCCTCGTACGCCTCGACGTGCCGCTGATGATCGGCGTCTCCCTCCTGCTGCTCCTCCTGGCGTGGGATGGAACGCTAGGTCGGATGGATGGCTTCCTCCTTTTCGCGGGGATCATCGCCTACACCCTTTTCTCCATTTACGAAAGCCGAGGGGAGAGCGCGCAGGTGCAGGCAGAGTATGCTCAGGAGTTTGGCGAGGACGGTGCAGCGGACCAAGGGCTACGAGCGGTCGTTATCCAACTCGCTTTCATCATCGTGGGGTTGGGGATGCTACTCCTAGGCTCCCGCTGGTTACTGGAAGGTGCCGTGGCGCTCGCACGGACATTGGGGGTAAGTGAGTTGGTCATAGGGCTCACGATCGTCGCCGCTGGCACCTCGCTTCCAGAAGTGGCAACCTCGGTCCTGGCGAGCCTCCGTGGGGAGCGTGACATTGCGGTCGGGAACGTCATTGGGAGTAACCTGTTTAATATCCTGGCCGTCCTTGGTCTGGCCGGTCTTCTCGCGCCCGACGGCGTCCATGTGACGGTCAGTGCCCTGCGGGTGGATATCCCCGTCATGATTGCCGTCGCGCTTGCCTCTTTGCCGATCTTCTTTACCGGCACCATCACGCGCGGGATGGGTGCCCTGTTCCTAACCTTCTACGTCGCCTACACAGCTTACCTGATCCTCGGTGCGACTCAGTCTGCAGCGTTGCCCGCCTTCACCGCCACAATGACTTTCGGGGTGCTTCCGCTGAGTGCGCTCCGGCTATCCGTGCTCACGGTCAGGACGTTGCGCGCCAATCGCCGTCTGTCAGCTGAGGGCAACGCTGCCTAAAGCGTTTCTTTTTCTTACTAATCTAAGGGTACACGAACCCGTATCTCGGTGCCCTGGCTGGGCTCCGACTGTATCTGGTATTGCCCCCCCAATCGGGTCACACGCTCCGCTATCCCTACGAGCCCAAAATGCTCCTGCTGGGCTAGTTCAGCTAGATGGGCAGGCACACGGAAGCCGGAGCCATCATCACGCACAATCAGTGCGACCTCATCCGGGTCCGAGCGCAAGCTAAGGGAGACGTGCTGCGCCCGCGCATGCTTGAGGGCGTTACGCAGTGCTTCTTGAGCAACGCGAAAGAGACAAAGAGCGACCGGATAGGGGAGCTGCGTTCCCATGTCGTCCAGGTCCACCTCAATCTCGGGCATCTCGCGGCCTCCCTCGCGCCTGAGCTGTGCGACGTAGCCCCAGAGTGCAGGTCCTAGACCAAACATCTCTAGCCCTGGTGGCCGCAGATCCCTGACCACCCGGCGGAGCTGCTCGTTCACCTCTACCACCTCGTCCCTGATCTGTTCCAACTCGGCGGCGATGGTCTCGCCAAGTTGGTCGTCGGTCGGTCCAAACTGCGCCGTGATCTGCGCCTGCATCTTTTTTAGCCACTGACCAATGTAAATCAGATGCTGGATGGGGCTGTCGTGTAGCTCCTGCGCGAGACGGAGCCGCTCGGCTTCTTGAGCCTCATCCAGGCGAGCTCGAGCGCGAGCCAGCTCGGCTTGGGTCCGCTCCATCCTTATGACGGCAGCGAGAATATGAGCGACGGACTGGAGAAAGTGAATTTCGTCGTCGGCGAAGCGCCGCGGGCGTGTCGTATGGGCACCCAGGACGCCAAACGGCCGCTCTCGACCTGGGATGACAACACTTATCCCGCTGACTACCTCGTGCTCGCGCAAGAGTGGGGGGCCGTTAAAACGCGTCTCGGTGCGCAGGTCGTCGACGACTACCGGCTTGTCGGAGAGCAAGGTGTAGCCCGCTTGCGAGTCTATGCCCGCATCCACCGTAGCGCGGCCCACCAGCCCTTCCTTCCATCCCACACCCGCCCGCAGCCGTAATGCGTTGCCCTCCGGCAAGAGCTCCAACACCTTACTGTACTCGACCCCCAAGGTGCGCGCGACGAGGGTGACCGCTTCATTCATCAGGGAGACAAGGTCACCCTCCAAGAACCCCCGTTGCCCGAGTTCCACGACGGCGACCTGCTGGTGATGGTGGGCACGGATCGTCTCTTTGGAGGCACGGTAGCGGCGGGCATTATGGATCGCGAGGGCGGCGTGCTGCGCCAGGTGCTCCGCGAAGGCGAGATCGTTCGGGCCATAGGAGCGGCCCGAATCCGACGCTACGAATCCAATGGCCCCTAATATCTGTTCGTGGGCAGAGAGCGGCACGATCATCACCGAGCGTGGGCCGATCCGGCGGATGATCGCGGCGTGTTCAGGGTCGTGGGCGATCGCGTCGATCATCTCCTCAGAGACCTCGCGAAGAATCACTGGTCTCCCGGTTTGTAGCACATCGCGCCCGCCAGCCTCATACTGAGCCGTTGGTGGGTACTGTCGCAGCGTCTGAGCGAGCACTTCCTTGGCCGGGTCTGCGTGGGCGATCGCCAAGCGGTGGATCATCCCATCCTCCTCCACGATGTCGATCAGACACAAATCTGCCAGGATCGGCACGGCGAGACGCGCTACGGTATCCAACGTTCGTTCATAATCGAGCGAGGACGCGAGCAGGCGACTCGCCTCTGTGAGGAAGACGAGTCGCTGTAAGGCCTCCGCCTCAGTGCTGGTTGCGGGCACCTGCCCCTGGGGCAGGGACTGCTCTGGCTCCAGCTCGGTCTGTATCCTTGTCGGCGGAGCATAATGAGGGTTGGAGACGATCTGATCCGCCAGGGAGACCAACGGATGGGTGTGGAGCAAGCGATCGAGAACCTCTCGCGAGAACTGATGGCGGTTGTACAGGCAGATGGCAGATAGGGGGGCACCGGAGACGATGAGAGCATCTAACAAGCTCTCCAATACGATCAGCTGCACGTAGCTAATCCCTTCTCTGATGACCCAAGCCATCTCCACGACTAGTCGTAGTCCGAGAAAGTTCGTGTCGGTCGCGTCATCTACGAGCTGGCGGATCCGATTGTACACGGCAATCGACTGGAAGGGCCCGCGTCCCACAAACTCCTCTGCCGTGAGCAGGCGCAACGCTCCCCGCTCCCGCTCCTGTGCGACATCTATGCCTGCCAAGGCAAGTGCCTGGATGGCCTCGTCTAGCGTGTGGTCGGCGACGATGTAGGCGCATTGCTCGCCTCGTGCAAGACCACTCTTGACGTAGGTCGCGGCAGCGGCTAGTGAGGTGGTCGAATTATCGTAGATCAGGTAGAGGTGGTCACCCTGCTTCAAGTCATCGATCTGGCGCTCGAGTTCGGACATCCTGACGTCTCCTTCGGTTGGATCGCCGTGGCAGAGAGGGATTATATTTAGGAAGGGAAGGATTGAAAGGGCGGTGGAACGGCAGTGGTTAGTGGTGAGTGGTTAGTGATCAGTGAACGGCTCGTGGAGCGGGGAGCGGGGAGCGGGGAGCGGGGAGCGGAACGAGGATAGTTGGGGAACAGGGGATTGTTCACGCAATCCGTAGCACGCAATCCACGCTCTGTTCTTGAATCAATCCGCACTCCGCATTCCGCATTCCTACGGAGTGGGGTGAGGGGGATGGTTCTGGTATCCTGCTTGCTCCTGGCGGATGGCGCGGAACGGTGATAAGATGATGTTTTGGGGCAAGGGATTGCCTTGGCAATCCGTTGTTGTCGCATATTGTGTCTATTTAGACGGAGGAAGAAAGTGAAGAAGAATCGAGTCGTTGTTCTGGTGTTGGTGTTGTTGCTCAGCTTGTTCGTCGTAGGGTGTGCTGCGGACGATGAGGAGGAGGGGCTTGACGAGGTTGAGGAGCCAGGGGTTGAAGAGGTCGTTGAGGAGGAGCCTCTTGAAGAGGAACCACTTGAGGAGGAGTCTCTTGAGGAGGAGCCGCTTGAGGAGGAACCGCTCGAAGAGGAGCCTCTCGTGGAAGAACCGCTAGAAGAGGAGCCGCTTGAGGAAGAACCGCTTGAGGAGGAGACTTTAGAGGGGGATGAGGAACTGATCGAGGAGGAACCGCTCGAAGAGGAGCCTCTGGAAGAGGGGGCTTTAGAGGGCGAGGAACTGCTTGAGGAGGAAGAGCCCCTTGGAGAGGAGCCTCGAGAGGAGGGCGAGGAACTACTTGACGAGGACGATATCTTAGAGGATGGGTCTCTGGGAGAGGGCGAGGAACTGCTTGAGGAGGAAGAAGCGGGCGCTGAGGCTGAAACGATTACGCTCGAGGATATTCTTGAGGAGCCGGAGGCGTTCTACGGGATGCGCTTAACCGGTGCAGCGGAGATCGGGCGGTTTATTGGCCCCAATGCCTTGACCGTCGAGACGGAGGAGTTGGGGCCGGAGCAGGAGCTCCTCGTGATAGATGCACTGGGGTTTCTCCCTACACTGGGGTTGACGGAGGATGATCAGGTTCTAGTTGCCGGTACGCTTCGCGAGTTTGTCCTGGTCGAGATCGAGGAGGAGTTTGGGTTCGATCTGGAGGACGAGCTGGTCGCGGAGTTCGAGAGGGAACCGGTCTTGATTGCTGACACGGTTGAGGCGATTGAGCCGGATGTAGAGTGACTAGTGACTAGTGACTAGTGGATAGTGGTTAGTGGATACACGTGGGAATGGGGGTTTGGGAAGGTATATAAAAGGACCCCGGCACCTTGCCGGGGTCCTTTTTGGTGATCGGGTGGGTAGCAATAGGAGGTATCATCACCTCTTACTCTTCTTCGGCCTCTAGCGGGTTGCCTTCAGGGGTGACGAGATACCATTCGCCGCCGAATCCCATGACTTCATGCCCCATTGTATCACCCGGTTCCTCGTCTCGCACGAAGTAGTAGAGCGGCCAGTCGTTATAGGTGACCTGGGTTGTACCGTCGTCGCGCTCGATGGTGCCAAGCAAGGCCTCATCTACCTCATCCTCACCAGCGGTTGGCTCGCCGTCCGTGAGGAAGGGCGGCCATGCTTCGGCGCATGCGTCATAGCAGGTGCTCTCGCCCTGCTCGTCAGGTTCAAACAGGTAGAGGCTCATGCCCTGGCTATCTACCAGGTACTCGCCTAGCGTTTCCTCGCTGCGTACCTCCAGGACGGCGGCTTCAGCCTCAACCTCCGCTTCCTCAGGCGTTGGGGTGGCTTCTGCTTCCTCTTCCTCAGGTGTTGGCGTAGCTTCTGCTTCCTCCTCCTCGATGATCTCGCTCATGTCGACGCCTTCCTCGGGCGGGACGAGGCGGAAGACCTTGCCGGTAGTGCCGGTCGGGCCCGAGGTGCGGTCGGCGAGGAGGTAGACCTCGCCCTCACTGTCCTGGCCGAAGCCGAGCAGGTAGTGCTGCAACTGCCCATCCTCAGCACCCTCGACCAAGAGCTCGGTCATGGGCCACATCTCCTCTTCATCGTCGGGACGCGTGGCCAGGAACAATCGGCCATTGGGCTCGGCGAAGGACGTACTCCAGTCGCCGAAGATGTAAGCACCGTCCAACTCGGACATGGCATCGCCGCGGTAGACGTAGCCACCCACGACCACCAGACCCACGCCGTTCGGCTGGTTGGCGTTGAGGTACTCGATGATCGGGAGCGTCATCTGTTGGCCAGCCTGCGGGTGCGGTTCGCCCACCGTATCGGGGCACTCCTCAGGCGGTTGGTTGGGCAGTTCGGCGTCAAAGCAGTGAGCACCTTCCCAGATGTTCCAGCCGTAGTTGCCGCCCCGCTCGACGATGCTAACCTCTTCGAACATGTTTTGGCCGGCATCCCCCACGAACATCTCGTGGTCACCCTCCATGTCGAAGGAGAAGCGGAAGGGATTGCGGAAACCGTAGGCGTACTGGATGCTGGGCGCCCCCGCTTCCGGAACTTCGGCTCCCTTGCCGACGGCTCCACTGACCGGCCGCTCCCCTTGCGCCTGGCCAGGGCGGACGAGTTGCGGATTGTCGCGTGGGATCGCAAACGGGTCCCCCCGATCCACGTTGATCCGCAGAATGCTGCCCAGTAGGTTCTGCTCGACATCCTGCGCGTTGCCGCCCGCATTCTCGAGGTACCAATCTTCCACATGGCCCAGCCCGATATCGTTGGCCATGCCGCCATCGCCGAGCGAGATGTAGAGGTAGCCATCCTCGGGGCCGAAGGCGAGCGTGCCCCCATCGTGGTTGAACTGCGGCTGATCCACGCGCAGTAGCACCTGCTCCGAGCCGGGGTCTGCCTGGTCGGGATCATCCTCGGAAACCTGGAACTCGGAAATGATGCTGGTGTGATTCCAGCGGTCTGGTGCCTCCTCTCGTAGTGGCGCGCTGTAGTAGACGAAGAAGCGTCCGTTCTCGGCATAATTGGGGTGGAAGGCCAGCCCCAGCAGCCCGCGCTCGTCGAAGCCCTCCATCAGCTCGACGATCTCGTCGCTGAGGTCCAGGAAGGGTTCATCCAATAGTTCCCCCTCGGCCGTGATGATCCAGATCTCACCCGCCTGATCGGTGACGAAGAGCCGCCCGCTATCGTCGGGTGCTTCCGTGAGGAAGTTCGGGGCGTTGAGCCCTTCGGCTACCAATTCGAGCCCGATCGGGCGCGTATCCTCGATCGGATCCTGCACCGTATCGAAGGTAGGCGTCGCCTCTGGCGTCGCTTCCGCCTCCTCTTCCTGCATCTCCTCTTCGGCTTCCTCTTCTTCCGGCGTTGGGGTAGCCTCTTGCGCTAAGGCTTCGGCATCGGCAAGTAACATCGTTGGCCCTCCCCACTT
>JALZCF010000104.1 GCA_030863245.1 Chloroflexota bacterium | reverse complement strand
ACTTCGAGCCTGGCGAGTACATCATGAGCGTCGAGCCCACCTTTTTGACGCCGCTGAAGCGCACCCTGGTCACCATCCGCCGCTTCTGGGTCGAGAAGCTGGGACAGGGCTCGAACGAGACGGTGACCGAACGCATCGCCGCCCTCATCAGTGTTCCCTTTGTCGACTATGCCCGCGGCGATGGGGTGCATATCGGGCCAGACCAGGGCCAGGAGTGGACCCCGCTCCTCATCTCCGACAACACACCCTGGGTCGATCAGTATCGTGGACTGTGGGGACTGGACACACGCGATCCATTTGGTGGCGAGCGTGCTCCTGCCGGACCAAAGTACAATCGCGACGGCTCAGTGCGCCAGTCCTGGTACGACCCGCTCGGGTGGGCCGGCCTCGACAAGGTAACGCCACCACCACAGGTTCCAGCCGCACTGGAGGTACGACAGCGAGAGCTAGACGCCGCCCTGGCAAGTCTGGATCGCCAGATTGAGGAGCAGCGACAAGCCTTGCGCCAATTGGCGCTAGACATCGAGGCGGTACGGGCCACCGAGCACTTAGACGAGCTTCATCGGAGAAAGATTGCGCGGCTCGAAGAGCAGGAGCGCGATCTGCAGGCCTTGCAGGCTCGACGCACCGAACTGCAAGCCATACGAACGCAGAGCCAGCGCTACCTGCAGCAGATACGCCGCGGGGAGTGGGGCGATCCGCGAGCACACCTCCGGCACGTGCATCATCCTGAGCCCCCACTGCCACGGCAACGGCGCCTGGTTGAGCTGTGGGCCGCGATCAGCGGGGCGCTTGCGCTGCTCGCGCTGGTCGCACTGTTGGTTCTCCTGCCAAGGCACTGGTGGCTGTGGACCGGGACCATCGCGCTGATCTTTGCCGCCATCGAGGCCACGATGCGGGGACGCCTGAGCAATTTCCTGTTGAACACGGTTATCGTGCTGGCAATCATCACAGCGCTGATCCTGATCTGGGAATGGTGGCGCGTCCTCGTTATCATGGCGCTCATCGCGGTCGTCGTCCACATGATCCGGGACAACGTGCGCGAGCTGCTACGATAGCTGGTCGACGATATCCAACCCTCCCTTCCACAACCTTGCCTCACGGGGGCCGAAGTGGTGACCCTAGGTATCGCTATCTTAGTCGGTCATTGCTCTCGCCATGGGACAAGAGTCCCATCGCCCGTTGAAACCCTCTCGTTAGAAGATAAAGGGTGCCCAAGGCGAGGCCGACCTTGACCGGAGCTGGCAAGGGACGGGCGCGCAGGGTCAGAGGCGCCAGAAGCGGACGAAACTGATAGCCGAGCCAGACCAGTGCGGCCGAACCAGGTGCAGCCGTCATCAGATCGAGGAAGCTCTGCGGCAGGCCACGCCGCAAGCCGCGCCAGCCCTCGGTTACTGCGGGTAGCATGTAGGGCAGGTGATCAATCCCCCCCTTCACGACGCCCCGCCCCCCCTGTGCCTGCAGCGCCTCAAGCGCCTCATGGAGCGTGGGCGGGTACGTCCACATGTTGTAGAAGGCGACACGCCCCTCGCGATCAATCAGGTAGGTGGGGTCGGCCAGCCCACCATACACCTGATGCGTGCTACCCGCCAGGTCGTCGACCAGCACCGGCCAGGCGATGCCTTCCTCCTGTTGGTAGCGTTGGCCATCACGCATCTTCGCTTCGAAAGTGTCATAGGGTTCTGCGCCAGGGCCGGGATGGGCTTGACGAACCAGGACATCCACGAAGTGAACCTGATCCCTCCAGAGCTCATGCAACTTTTTGAATGGCTCGACCGAGCCGATGGTGACCGGTCAGGTATAAGAGCCGAAGTGCAGCAAAACGGGCCGCCCGCGCAGCTCACTCAACTGAAGCGAGCCACCACTAACGCGTGGCAGTTCAAAGTCAGGTGCCAGATTGCCGGGTCGTACACCCCGATCAGTCAGAGTGCGGCGCACGTCACGCAGCAGGTGGATGGTACGGAAATGTTCGTAGTTGTATTCTTCGACAGGCAGTCCGGCATCCAGAGTAGCAAAGCGTTCCACTACATGTTCTGTCATGAGGCATTCTCCATTTTTATCCCGTTCTTAGCGCAGTATACAGCAAGGGGAATGCCTGGAGAGACTTATCGTACCTTATCTCAGGAGCCTCCTCTCACCCCTCCTCATTTCGAGAAGCAGAGCGGACAGATTCAATCCTCAGTTTCTGTGCGAGATGCTTGCGCTAGCGCGCCAGGGTCACAAGGCCTTCTGCATCCTGCAGCTTGCACGGTATGACTCTTGCTGCCTGGTTACGAATCTGCCTGAACTATCTATAGGAGTAAGGAGGGACCATGAGTGAACAAGTACCTGTTGATTCAAACGCTCGTGCCGATCTGGAGGACGACGGCACTGTCCACGAGGTAACAGAGGATCTGGCGTACCAACGGCTGGCGATTGTCAACGTGGCCTACTATGGCGCCCCAGCCTCCGGCAACGGAGGCTGGGTGCTCATCGATGCCGGCGTGATGGGCACCGCCACGCTGATTCTCAATACCGTAGAGCAACGCTACGGCGAGGGATCGCGCCCGGCGGCCATTATCATGACGCACGGGCATTTCGATCATGTGGGCGCCCTCAAAGAGCTCGCGGAAAAGTGGGACGTACCGATCTTCGCCCACGAGCGGGAGGTGCCGTACCTGAATGGTAGCACCTCGTATCCCCCACCTGACCCTACGGTCGGCGGCGGGCTGATGGCCTCGCTCTCACGCTTCTATCCGCGCGGTCCCGTGGATGTGAGTCAGTGGCTGCAGCCGCTCCCGTCCGATGGCACGGTCCCTGGCATGCCGGGCTGGGAGTGGCTCCACACGCCTGGTCACACCACCGGTCACGTCTCCCTCTGGCGCAATTCGGACCGGACGGTGATCGCGGGCGACGCGTTCATCACGACCAACCAGGAATCCGCCTACGCGGTCGCGGTGCAGCGCCCCGAGCTCCATGGCCCACCGATGTACTTCACCCCCGACTGGGACGCAGCCCGCGCCTCCGTCGAACGTCTCGCCGCACTGGAGCCGGAGCTAGCCGTCACCGGCCATGGCCCTGCCCTACGTGGCGCGGAGATGCGGGAGGCGCTTCATACACTTGCCCGCGACTTCGACCGCGTTGCGGTACCGGAACAGGGTCGCTATGTCGACGACACGTAACCGGAATGCGGAGTGCGGAGTGCGGACTGGAGACTGGAGACTGGAGACTGGAGACTGGAGATTGGAGATTGGAGATTGGAACGACAT
>JALZCF010000103.1 GCA_030863245.1 Chloroflexota bacterium | reverse complement strand
GGGGAGCGGGGAGCGGGGAGCGGAACGGCATGTGGGGGTATGTGAATGTGGGGGTGTAACGGAAGGATGAAGGATGAGGATGAAAGGGGAGTGCGGTGTTAGGGGAGACTTGCAGGGTGGTGGGGATTTATGTGATAATTGACCTTACAAGGGTGGTGTTAAGTGAGGAGGCGACTTGTGGAGAGTTGGAGAGAGGAACTGGGCAAGTTGTTGGAGAAGAAGGTTGGGGACGAGCAGGAGCGTGAGGAGGAGCGGCAGCGGGAGGCGAATTTGTTGCGGCAGGCTACGCAGCAGTTTATCTCCTCGGTCGTCCTCCCAGCTTTTGAGGAGTTGACGACTGAGTTGGAAAGACGTGGCAGGCATGTCTATCAGGATGTTGACCCCGATGGCGTTTCGATGACAGTGACCCATGAGGGGTTCGTCGAGTTCAAGTACAGCGTCAAACAGATTGGCGGTCATCCTTCGGCCAGAGTCATGTTTCGTCCCACAGAAACGGTATCGAGTGGTTTCATCTGCCCCCCTGGGGAGGACTATCGCGACTACACGGTGGCGGACACAACGAAGGAAGATATCATCCAAGACTTCATCCGTCGTATCGAAGGATATGTCGAGGAAAAGTAACATCAATGGTTAGATAGGTATCGACACTGGTCTAGCAGGCCAAATGGATAACCAGCACGGTAACAATGAGGCCGCGCGCATTTATAGGGTTACCGCAGCAAGTGCAAGCTCCACATGGACGTGGAGAAGGAGCTTGCACTCAGGAGTACAAGCTACGTCGGGTATGAAGCTAAGGACACCTAACCTGTCAACCGGATCGAGAAAGAAGCGATTCCTTCTATTTTGACAAAGGAGCCAACCTCACTTACACTTGTTTTCCACGCAGATTGTATCCATGCGCTTATGACTGCTGGGTATGCTGAGTGCGATACGTGATCACCGTTGGGTTCAACGAATTCCCCCGTGGCGACATTACCGACCACCGTTGGGCCTTGAACTACTTACTTTTCAGATAGCGCCACCACGGGTGCCTTACTTTCAGGGCAGCGTGGGCAACGCTCCAAAGCGACGATGCGATTCATCGAAAAGTGGTGTTCGTAACACCTCGATTAAACGCTGCGCTACGCTATCTCTAAGATCATCGCTGCTTTACATTGCTTAAATTTGGAGGATCGAAACATGGATCTTACCAACGCGATCCGTGTGGTGTTGATGGACGATCATGTGCTTATGCGTGCTGGGGTACGAGAGCTCCTGGAGAGTCGACCACAATTGAAGGTGGTCGGTGAAGCCGAAAATAATGCGGATGCTCTCCGCACCGTCGCCCAGCACCAACCCGATATCATTCTGCTCGATGGGGCCGACGCCAACGGGATCGACTTGGTGCCGGATTTGCTCACAACTACGGAGTTGGTTCGGCTTATCGTACTGAGTGAATCGGACCAACATGAACTCCACGTAGCGGCCATGCAACAGGGGGTACATGGCGTCTTCCTGAAGAACCAACGGCCCCTGCTACTGATCAAGGCCATTGAGAGTGTGTATGAAGGCGAGTCGTGGTATAGCCGGGCCATGCTATCGCGCATGCTGATGGAAGCACGCCAGCCATCACCTCAGCCCACTCGTGAGGAAATGAACATCGCCACTCTAACCGAGCGCGAACGGGAGGTCATCACGCTCCTCGGACAAGGCCTCAAGAACCGCGAGATTGGCGAGCAACTGCATATCAGTGAATCCACCGTGCGCCATCATTTTACTTCGATCTACAGCAAGCTTGCGGTCTCCGATCGCTTGGAGCTGCTCATTTACGCCTACAAGCACGACCTCCTCAACCAGCCCCATTAGGGATGAGCGGCATTTCATGTTGTTGCACCTCCGCAATTGTATGCGGAATCTCATTGCCGCGGTCATTACAGCACAGCTTGACCTTGTAGCAATACCTGTCAAGTAGTCGCTCGTTGCGACCGACCACATATTGCTCTTGGAGCTGTTTCTGCGCTAGGAATAACTGATTCAACACTTGTTCTCTGAGTGAAACCGGCTTATTTGGAAGATACTGGGCCGAGTAGGAAACGGCATGGCGCTCAATAACTTGGTCTTGACTATTATTGTAGGTGTTTTGCTCCTTGCTATGGGTCTTAGTTTCTGGATAAGCAATGTGAGTGCGCCTAACCTTGGGCTAGAGGAAAGGGAAGATGAGCTAGCAGTAAGAGATGCAACCCCTACAGAATCAGCCCGCGCAGCTAGCGATCAAAGCAGTGTGAGCCGTCGCGAGAATACTGCATCAGTTAAAAGCATCGCGAAGGTTACTACCACGCGTGCAGAGCCGGTAGCACACTCGAATACACCATCGCCCACGCCCGTTACCCCTTCTGCCACCCCGTTGGCAACGGCTACCTCCAAGCCAACGGCTACGCCGACGCCGCCAGCCAGTCCAACAGCGATCCCTACCGTCGAGCCAACGGCTACCCCCGTCCCGCCAACCAGCACACCGTCCCCATCCGAGATGCTAGAACAGGTGGCAAGCGCCCAAGCAGCGCTACAAACGGGGCAATTCGAGATGACGATCGACTTCGAGGATGGAAATCGTTCGAGCGCACAAGTCCTTTTCGATCTTGCCAGCGAGGCCGAGGGGCCTCGTCTCTGGATGACGACAACGTATGAGGGCTCAACCGGTACCCAAACGTCTGAACTCGTTATGATTGGCAATCAATCGTGGCAGCGCCAGGGGGACGGCGAGTGGAGCCCGCGCACGAATCAGGAAAGCGTTTGGGGACAGGTTCAAAGCTTTCTTCCTCACACGAGGTCGGTTACAGAGGCTGAACTGGATCAGACAGACAATGCTACCGTAGTACATTGGTATGATGCGGGCCGTGCAATGGATGTGACTCTGTACATCCATCCCGAGACAAGCGTGCCAAAAGAACTCCACGAGGTGAGGCAACACGGTACCCTGACACGAACCGTCGTTTATAGTATCTGGAATGAGCCAGTCGAAATAGCCCCGCCCATGACCAACTAGGAAAGGAGTATACCATGCGTCGATTATTGACCTTATTTGTCTTCCTCTTGCTCGTACTCAGTGCGCACCCTACGACCTTCGCACAAGGACCGCAGCTTACCGTGATGGAGCCGAACGAGGGCGCGACCATCACAGATGATACGGTGACCGTCAGATTTGATGTGGAGAACTTTGAGATTGTGCCTTCCACTGTGCCGCTGGAGGAAGCGGGGGAGCACCCCGAGGCGAATCAACCGGGCCAGGGCCACCTTCATTTCATGCTTGACCTGCAACCCGTTGTAGTTCACGAGAGTGAAGAGCCTTATACCTTTTCCGATATCGCGCCGGGTGAGCATGTCCTGATGGTGGAGCTTGCCAACAATGACCACTCGGCTTTGTCGCCTCCAGTCGTCCAACAAATACGCTTTCGCGTTGCAACACCCGAAACCCTGCCCGAGACCGGTCGTAATGGCACCTTGCCTACCTGGCTCTCACTGGTTGGACTCGCAATGACTCTTACTGGCCTCGCCGCGTGGCACAGGCGTAGAAGGTACAGGGATTACCAGAAGATATGACAGATCCTTTGGTTGATCTCCATGGCTTCATACTTCAGCCTTCGTTGCCAATCTGAACCATCGCGAGAGTAGCCATGCAGTTGAGAGTGCATGGCGTCTTCCTGAAGAACCAACAACCCCAGCTGCTGGTTATTAAGGCCATCCGCAC
>JALZCF010000102.1 GCA_030863245.1 Chloroflexota bacterium | reverse complement strand
CGATCTTCGGGCTGGCCTACTTGCTGGGCATCCACCTGATGCCCCAGATTCGGAACTGGCAAGAGCTGAAATTCTACCCTATCGAACCCACCACATTAACCGCTTTGGGCACTACCATCTCGACCTCACGCGGCAACCCCCTGCCCTCGACTACGAAATTCCGCTTGCCTTCCTCAACACTGAACCGAGTTTGACTAGCCAACCACCTCTTCCTGATAGGCGCGACCCACATATGGCCCAAAATTTCACGAATCGTTGACTACCCCCTTTTGCTACTAAAACCCCAACTCGACATTGAGTAGCTAGTGCGCTGTCAAGCATGAAACGGTGGATAGAATTGGCTTGATCCACGGCTGAAACGGACATGCAGGATTCATCAAGTGACGGTTGACAGAGCATTAGTCTCTATCATATGTCCTGCCTCGTGCTGATCCTCAACTGCTTTTACGTCTTCCCGAGACCAAGCAAGTGGGCCGCTAGTTGCCGCCGTGAACTAACGCCTACCTTTTCGAAGATGTGCCGCAGGTGATGCTGTACGGTATGTGGGGAAATCTGCAGATTGCGCGCGATCATACGGGTCGTTTCTCCTCGAAGCACCGCGCGCAGGACTTCTGTTTCCCGATCCGTCAGCCCGAGCTGAACTAAGGTATCTGTATGCTCAGCTGGCCTGGCGGGCTCAATCAGCACGATTCCTCGCAGGCGACCGTCACTACCTTGCACTCGCTCTGCCGATAAACGGTAGAACTCTCGGCTCTGCTGATCAATAATTGTCACGGCAGGAACGAGAGGGATGCCTTCCTCGGTGAATGTACGGGCAAGCAGCCTCGTCACGATCTCTAAGGCAGAATAGAAATTTTGCCGGCCGATAGAGAGGGGGCGAGAGAGCATGCGTTGGGCTACGCCGTTGGCAACCTCGATTCGGCCCTCAGGATCCAGAATTACTACACCTATACCTGAGCCTGGGAATGCGGAAAGCGCATCTCTGGTAGTGGCAGCACGCAATCCTGCGAGGAGGTGTGGAACGAGTAGTTCGAGCAGGCGAAGATCGCGGTCGGTGTACGGTCCCTGCTCTGGCCGTCGATCGAGGACCAGATGCCCCCACCCCTTTCCCCTACTCGCAAGGGAAACCTGGACCTCATACTGTAGCCCGCGTGCTAGTAACACTTCCACTGCGGGATCGGGGGTGGGGGCGTCGTGTACAAGTTGTTCAAGGAGGTAGACGCGCTGCCGTTGGCTTGCAAGCCGTCCTGGATCGGCAGCCGGTGAGTGCAAATAGGCGCGCTCTATGAACTCGTCCCATTGCGTGCCTGTACACTCATGAGTCACGTTGTGGATGATGAAGCCAGTGTCCAGGTCGAGCGCGGCGAAGGCTGCTTGGTCAGTCTGGAGGATGCGGGAAAGGGAGTTGATAACCGCGACACGGAAGGAGACGGAATCGAGGCCGGAATAACAGAGGGCTTTGACTTCGGCAAACTGGACGGCTTCTGTGCGAGAAAGGCGTGTCATATTGTACCCCTGGCGAATCTTTCTGTTCCGGAAATGGAGAGACGAAGACGCTCATGTTATTCTAGCAGGACTATACACCGAGGGAGGTACGGGAGACATCGCATAAACATGCGATACCAGAAATCCTATTGGAACGCTATTCTATCTCGGCACGTAGTAAAACGCATGCCCCCCGCTTGCTACCGAAAGAGCATCACTTTCTCTGAGGTACCGAGGTGGAGTTGAACGAGGGAGGGATAACTGTGACCCCAGAAGCGACAACCATGAGGAGCAGAGTGGATACCGCGGATATCAGGCGATTCAAAGAGCAAGTCTGGGAGGAGTGGACAGATAGTGATATCGTAGCAGGTTGGAGTAAGTGGTACCCCAAGTTCGCTGTGCAGAGCCAAGCTGTGACGGAGGCGCTCATCGAAGCAGCGGGGATTCAGCGAGGTATGGAGGTCCTCGACCTGGCCAGTGGTCCGGGCGACCCGGCAATCACGCTGGCGAAATGGGTGGCTCCAAGCGGCCATGTGATGGCCACGGATCTCTCCCCTGGAATGGTGGCAGCCGCTGCGTCGAACGCGAGAAAAGAGGGAATAGACAATATCGGATGCCAACAAGCCGACGCCGAAGCACTTCCCTTCCCGGATCAAGCCTTTGATGCAGTTACCTGTCGCTTTGGGATTATGTTTTGCATGGATGTGCAGCAGGCACTGGATGAGATCTACCGGGTTCTCAAGCCGGGGGGGCAAGCTGCATTTGCCGTCTGGGGACCGCCCTCCGAGCAGAGCTTCATCGCGATTACGATGAACGTGTTGTCGCAGTACGCACCACTACCGGCGTGTGAGATCGGTGCTCCCAATATGTTTAACTTCGCCAGGACCGGCTCTATCTCCACTGTCTTGTTGGAAGCGGGATTCCAGCAGGTAGAGGAACGATTTCACCGCATCTCTATGCCTTGGCCCGGGCCGCCGGAAGAATATTCGTGTTACATCCAAGAAACAGCCGGGCCAGCGCGACAGGTTCTAAAGACGATCGCACCGGAGCAGAGGAAAGAAGTCATCTGCAAGCTGACAGAGGAGTACCGAAGGTATCACGATGGAGCGTGTACAGATTTTCCGGCGGCGGTGATCGTCGCATCGGGGCAGAGGCGGGATCGTCAGGACCAGGGTGTCGGAGTTGATTGAGACGGATCGTCGTAAGACCGTGAAGTAACGCGGCATGCGAGATGTACCCCCTGCCCCACTCGCTGTGGGGTAGGGGTACATGTTTAATGGTCAGGGGAAATATGCCGTGGCAACGGCTAGTGCTTGGCGCGGTTCATCGTGGCCATCGGCGCTGTGTTGCTCCTCATCACGATTGGGATGGTTTTGGCTTTCTTGTGAGGGCTTTGCAGTCTAAGTGGCCGCTGCACCCCAGACCCGCTGGTAATCGTGGTTCGCGTTGACCAGCCGATAAGAACACGGTCACTGACTGGAGGGAGCGGGCGTCGCGCAGGCTAACTCCGTGGGTGGCAGAATCATCGCTCAATTTGCTACAGCATGCCGGGTTTTTGGGGTGGTTCACAATCTGGTTGACCCTTTTACGTGTTGTCCCTGGGGGAGCCAGGCAAAAGGGTCAACCAAACTTCCCGGTGAAATGAACCATCCCCTACAAGGCCAAGTAAAAACGGGGAGGGCTGTTAGGCTCAGAACCGAGCCCAACAGTCTCTCCCCCAGACTATAGGATAGAAAAGCGGACAGGGCTGCTTGCCCCTATGCCTCCCTCGTTTTCCAAGCAACCCTCTCCACTTCAAGAGAAGGTATTCAGTTGTTACATCGGGTATAGCAAGAAGCAGACCAAACCAGGGAGCGGCTCGCTCCCCACTCACTATAGGAGAACATCATGAGGATCACCAACGTCGAATTTCAGTCAATTACCGTCGAATTGTCTCCCCAAGATGCTGAAGCCCTGGCCCTCGCCTTGGACACAGCAGCCGTTTCCGCTCTTGGCCTTGTGCCCAATTGGGCGGAGATGGGTCTACCGGATGAGGGAAGCCCTGAAGCTGGAGAAGTAGCTACCAAGTGGAGAGCTCACCAGAGTGCTCTGGAAGCTGTTGCTCTAGCAGCAGCAAGAGAGTAGCACGCCACTACCGACACAGAGGGGGAGCCAAGCGCTCCCTCTTTTTTGTTGCCTTCCTTCACTTGTAAGGCTCTCACAGAGGCACTAAGCCCCCTTATCGCATCCTTCTCAGCCTCCGCATCGTATAGGTTATTCTTCTGGCTCTACCGGGTAACCCGCCTCTTTCCATGCTTCGAAGCCACCGTCTAAGTGGGCCACATTGGAATACCCCATCTGTTGCAAGGTATCGGCTGCCAGTGCCGATCGCGCGCCTGCAGCACAGTGTAAGATGATCCGGCGATTCGGGTCGAACTCAGCACGATGAAAGGGGGTGCTGGAATCGGCGTAGAACTCCAGCATGCCCCGTGGGGCATGGGCTGCATCGGGGATGACGCCATGCTGGCGACGTTCTTCGCTTTCACGAAGATCGATGAGAACCGCATTGCCCTGTTCCATTTCTTTGGATACCTGTTCCGGAGTAAGGTTCTCAATCCGCTGCTTGGCTTCGGTGACCATTTCGGTAGCTCGCTTGTGGGCCACAGTCCTCACCTCCTGAATGAAATATTTGGGTGGAGTGCAACAACTTTCACTACATCTTTGTGCCATGTCCCCCTTTAGAGAGGCACGTCCTATAAAGCATAAAGCGTGCCCATCTGCACAAAACAACAACAGCCCTTGGCGACTGCCTTGTGCTGCTGCAACGAGTGAACGAACGCTTCCACTATAGCGAGGAAGTGCTATAAGCGTAATAGGGATAGACAAAGCCGATAGGAGTCCATCTTACTATCGGCTTTAATTTGTTATGAGAACCTTTATTCAACAAAGCTGCCGTCAGCCGGCGAGTTAGAACAGGACACAGAGGAAAACGACGCCGACCAGGACCCACCCAACAAAAAAGAGCAGGGCGAGCCCCTGCTCCCACGCCTCGTGCTCCATCGCCCTACACCGCGCCCTCGACCTCGTACAGCAGTCGGACCAGGTTGAGCAGCTTCGTCCGCACCAGTGGCAGCGTCGTCCCCCCGCTCCCCGCTAGCAAGCCTTCCACATCCCGCGTGATATCTTCACTCAACCACCGCGCCGCCGTCGCCTGCTGCTTCAGCGTCGGTCCCTGCCGCTCCTCGACCATCCGCGCTACCTCCTCCCGCACCTGATCCATCTCCCTATACCAGCCCGGCCCTGGACAGCTCTTGCCCCGCGTGTCGATCTCGTAATGGCCCAGCACCCGCCTCCCCTCGACGATTTCCTTTCTTCCCCAGCCCAACCAGATACACCGCTCCACCACTCGCTCCAGCAGCGTCGCCCGGGTCACCACATCCATCGCTCTCCCTCGGAGCTGCTGCCCCTCGATGTTCCACGTCTTCTGGTTGGCCAGTAGCCCGGTACTCCCATCCGGCAGCCGCGAGAAGCCCACCGTATGCGCCGCCCGCTCCGCCCCCAACATCCGGTACACGACCCGTCCTCCCACCACCTCGTGCGCACTCACCCCCCGCTTATTCTTTCGTAAATACTGCGCGGTGCTATGCACCGTTCCATTATTGGGGTCATCAGTGCCATGGATCACCACATACTCGATCCGCTGCCCACCCCGCCCACTCCAATGCTCCGTCGGCAAATCGATAACCTTCACCTCTTCCATCTCACCCTCCCCGCTCCCCGCTCCCC
>JALZCF010000092.1 GCA_030863245.1 Chloroflexota bacterium | reverse complement strand
CCCAAAATCAGACATAAATCACACAATTCAGACATCGGCCCCACACCCTCCCACTCCCACACCCCTACATTGAATCGCAACCTGCACCGTCTCAACATCGTATAGGATGATGTCACGGTGGGTTACTGCGCGGACAGTCTTGCTCCGTGCGAACGTCCGAACCGTAGCATAAGTATGTCAACATAAGTTCAAAAGGAGTTCTCGATGAACCAACTGAGTGTACGCGATTTACAACAGCACGTGACGATTCTAGGTTGGCTCCACATCCTGGGCCACGCAATCTTTCTACTGATCGGTGGCTTCGTCTTCATCCTGCTGACCAGCATCGGCGCAGTCTCTGGGGATGCGGACGCGGTAGCAGTCCTCGGTATCGTGGCCACGTTCGTCGCGGGTCTACTGACAGTGCTTGCCCTGCCTGGCATGCTTGCGGGCTATGGGTTACTGAAGCGCAAGGAGTGGGGGCGCATTCTGGCGCTCGTCGTCGGCTTCCTTAACCTGGCGAACTTCCCCATCGGCACGGCCATCGGCCTCTACACCTTCTGGGTGCTGCTCCAGGAGTCGGCCAACGAGTACTTCTCCTCGTCCGTCCCTGCACAGCGGTGGGATGATCAGGCCATTTAGAGCGGCCAACTGTCAACCGATTTGTCGAAGTCGCGGGAACACCTATACTCACACCCCCAAACCAATTGCGAAATCCGCATCACTAAACAGGAAGCGATGCCGCCCACCTTTTAGGGCGGCACTCTGTTTTTGTAGGAGGAATGATGAACAAGATACCGGTTGGTGTGCTGGGTGCGACGGGACTGGTAGGGCAGCGGCTGGTACGCCGCCTGGCGACACACCCTTGGTTTGAACTGACAGCGGTTACCGGCTCGTCACGAAGTGTTGGCCGGCCATACGGCGAGGCAGTGCGCTGGCGTCTGCCGGGCGATCCACCCGAGGATGTGGCACAGATGATCGTGCAAGAATCGGTGCCGGGGGTGGAAGCGAGCTTGCTCTTCTCAGCCCTTCCGAGTGGGGTGGCGCGCGAGGTAGAGCCGGCACTAGCGCAGGCCGGCTATGTTGTTTCCAGCAATGCCAGTGCCTTTCGCGCCGCGCCCGATGTGCCGCTCATCTTGCCCGAGGCGAACGCGGATCATTTGAAGTTGGTACATCACCAGGCGAGGACGCGTGGCTGGAAGGGCTTTATCATCACCAATGCGAACTGTGTCGCTATCCCAACTACCCTGTCCCTGAAGCCTCTCTATGATGCGTTTGGGATTGATAAGGTGTTCTTGGTAACGATGCAGGCGATCTCTGGCGCGGGTTACCCTGGCGTTGCGTCGTTGGATATCGTCGATAATGTGATTCCTTACATTGGCGGTGAGGAGCCCAAGATCGAGGCGGAGCCACGCAAGATGCTTGGCACGCTGGGCGAGGGAGAGATTATCGACGCAACCTTCGTGGTCAGTGCGCAGGCGAACCGCGTTGCTAGCCGGGACGGGCACATGGTCTGCGTCAGCGTCAAGCTTCATGAGAGGGTGTCACCTGAGGAGGCCATGGCGGTCATGCAGGCATATCGCGGCACGCCGCAGCGGCTTGGCCTGCCTAGTGCGGCAGCGCAACCAATCATCGTCCGGATGGAGGATGATCGACCACAGCCGGCCCGTGACCGGGATGTCTATGGTGGGATGGCGGTCACCGTGGGACGCGTGCGCGAGTGTCCCATCTTCGATCTCAAGTACGTCGTTCTCGGCCACAACACCGAGGGGGGTGCAGCCGGGGCTGCGTTGCTTAATGGGGAACTTCTGGCAGCCAAGGGATACCTGGACAACCGATGAACGGTCGAGATGAGCGCCGGGTCATACTCCCGCGCGCCCAGGCAGAGGCGATGATCGCGCACGCACGGAGCGGGAAGCCAGAAGAGGTATGCGGGTTGGTGGCAGAGGACGCCGAAGGACGGATCACGGCGACTCTGCCGGTGGAGAATGGCGCTCTGGATAAGCGGATTACCTATCATATGGAGCCGCGCTCGCAGCATCGTGCCTTCATGGAGATGGAGGAGCAAGGGTGGGAGCTTGCTGGCCTCTACCACAGCCACCCCGCCACTCGGGCCTACCCTTCTCCGACGGATCAGGGGCTTGCCTTCGATCCGTTCGACGACCAGCCACTCTACCCCGACATGATCTATTTCATTGTCTCCCTGGCCGACGACGAGCATCCCGTTATCCGTGCCTACCTTCTCCCCGATCCGGAGACAATCGAGGAGATAGAGGTGGCGATCGAATAACATCTCGTTTCACGTTTCATGGGGAGCATGGTACAATCGCCGCTTTGTTCGCCTGAGTAGACACCTTACAGAAGGAGCGTTTATGACGCTCATCGCGCTGTTGTACAGCGTGGTGGCCTGCTGGCTGGCATTCTATGCCATCAATGCGCTGTTTTTGACGGCGCTTTTTTTACGCTGTCGCTCGGAGCGTGTGGCACAAAGTGCCCCCGACGTTGTCGAATCAGAGCTGCCACCTGTCACCGTACAACTACCTATCTACAACGAGAAATATGTCGCGACACGGGTGATTGACGCGGCCTGTGCCCTTGACTACCCCCGAGAGCGCCTACAGATCCAGGTGCTGGATGACTCGACCGACGAGACCGTACGGTTGATTGCACATCGTGTATGGTACTGGCAGCAACGGGGGATACGTATCGAGCACGTCCGTCGTCCAGAGCGCCACGAGTATAAAGCGGGCGCGCTGCGTTTTGGCATGGAACAGGCGATCGGGGAGTTTATTGCTATCTTCGATGCCGACTTTGTGCCGGAACCCGATTGGCTGCGCCGGACGGTGGTACACTTTTGCCAGCCGTGGAATGAGCAACTCGGGCTGGTGCAGACCCGTTGGTCCCACCTGAACGCCAGTTACTCCCCTCTAACTCGGGCCCAGACCCTAGCGTTAGATGGACACTTCGGCGTGGAGCAACCGGCGCGTGCCTGGAATGGCCTACTCTTCAACTTCAATGGCACCGCTGGTCTCTGGCGCCGTTCGTGCATCGAGGCAGCAGGGGGTTGGTCAGGGAACACTCTGAGCGAGGACCTCGACCTCTCCTATCGCGCTCAGTTGTGCGGCTGGGAACTCCATTACGATGCCTCCATCGCCGCGCCGGCCGAGATTCCGGCGCAGATATCTTCCTTCAAGCGGCAGCAGTTTCGTTGGGCAAAAGGCTCGATCCAGGTAGTGCGACAACTCGCAGGCGCCGTGTTGCTCGCGCCACTCTCCCTCTTTCAAAAGGCGGAAGCATTCCTTCACCTCACCGCCTATTCCGTGCATCCCTTGATGGTCCTCTTGTTGTTGCTGACCCTGCCCCTGCTATGGTGGGGCTGGCCGGCCGGTTTTGCCACCCATCAAGCACTGCTCACCTGGGCAAGCATTGCCGGACTGGGCGCTCCGATACTCTACGCCGTCGCACAGGCTACGTTGTATGGGATGTCGGAGGGTATAGGACGCTATCGCTGGATGCCACTGCTGGTACTACTGGGCTCGGGCGTCGCCTTGAGCAACAGCCGCGCCGTGTTGGAGGGACTGTTGAGCACACCTGGTGGTGAGTTTCGCCGTACACCGAAATTCCGCCTTGAGGGACACAAAGGGTCCTGGCAAGGGAGCGACTACGCGCTTGGCGTTGACTGGACCATCGTTGGCGAACTCATACTCGCGGTTTATGCTTTGCTTAGCTGCCTCGTTGCCACTTGGAAGGGACAGTGGTTTGCCCTTCCCTTCCTCCTGCTCTACCTGCTAGCCTTCGCCTGGGTCGGCGGACTCTCCCTCTGGCAAGCTTACACAACCGGTAGGCCGAACACCACGATTCGGCAGCCCTTACACTGGCTTGAACAGCAGTGACCGCTGAGCAGTGAGTAGTTACTTGTGCAGACACTATCCGTGATTTTCTAGTCTCTACTCTCTGCTTTCTGATTACTGCTCACTGTTTCTGCTTTCTGCCTACTTTGAGTATAGTAAACTGTCCATCGGTCTCGGATGCACGTGTTGGCACAATCCATGCTGACGGTTTTCATGGCGTTGGAGAGGTGCCACTGGATCTCACTATTCTAGAGGAGAAGGAGAGAGATGAAGCGGAAGGTATTAGGTTTGCTGGCAGTGCTGTTGCTCGCCCTCGCGATGCTTGCATGTACGGCTACTCCCGCGGCGGAGGAACCGGTTGCAGAAGAGCCCGTCGCCGAAGAGGCGGAGGAAGAACTGCCTGAGGTAGAAGAGCCGATCGAAGAAGAAGAGGTGGAGGAGGCGCTCGAAGGGGCTGAGGAGGAGGTTGAAGAGGTCGAAGAAGAGGGAACGCTGGGAACGGCCGAAAACCCCGTCGTCATGAGCTTTGTGCCCTCGGGCGAGACACAGGAGATCCTTGCGAGCGGTGAGGAGATCGCCACGATGATTGAGGAGCGCACGGGGCTCGAGGTGGAGGCGAACGTTGCAACCAGTTATGCCGCCGTGGTCGAGGCAATGTGCGCGGGTAATGCGGATGTAGGCTGGCTGAACACCTTCAGCTACATTCTTGCGAACGAGCGATGCGGGGTGGATGTTTCTCTTGCTACCGTTCGCTTCGGGGAGCCCTTCTATACTGGCCAGATCGTTGCCAATGCCGATGCCGGTATCGAGACGCTTGAGGATATTGCAGGGAATACAATCTGCTGGGTAGACCCGTTGAGTACCTCTGGCTACATCATTCCCCGTGTCATGGTGGCGGCGGCAGGGGTCGATCCCGATCAGCTCGAGTCGCAATTTGCAGGCAGCCACCCGAACGTGATCACGGCTGTGTATGGTGGAGACTGCGCGGCAGGGGCCACTTACGTTGACGCGCGAACGGCTGTTGAAGAAGAGTTTCCGGATGTAATGGAGCAGGTGATCATCGTCGCCGAATCCCCGCCGATCCCGAACGATACCGTGGCCTTCTCGCCGGACGTACCGGAAGATGTTCGTGAGAGTGTTGTTTCGGCGCTACTCGAGGTTGCCGAGACTGAGGAAGGTGTGGCAGCATTAGAATCGGTTTATGAAATCGAGGGCTTCCAAGAGGTCGATGACAGCTTCTACGATGAGTTCCGTACGGAGCTGGATGCATCGGGCATCAGCATCGAAGAACTTGCAGGTGAGTGAACGGGTGCGGTAGTGTCAGGAGGGGTGGGTGCATTGGTTGCATCCATCCCTCTTTTTTCATCAGCTAGGAGCTTGACGTGCTAGAAATCCAGAACGTTAGCAAGGTCTACGACGACGGTACCCGCGCGCTGAACGATGTCACGTTCGATGTGGAAGATGGCGAGTTCTTGGTCATTATCGGTCTGTCTGGATCAGGCAAGTCCACGCTCTTGCGTTGTATCAATCGCCTGATCGAGCCGACGTCTGGTCGAATCATCTATAAAGGGCAGGATATCACCGCGGCCAACCCGGCGGAACTGCGCAGGATTCGTCGCCAGATCGGCATGGTGTTCCAGCACTTCAACCTAGTGAGGCGCTCCTCAGTCCTCCGCAATGTGCTTTCTGGTCGACTAGGCTATGTCAGCACGTGGCGCAGCGTGTTGGGGCTTTGGCCCAGAGAGGATCGGGAGAAGGCGATGGAGAATCTGGAGCTGGTGGGTATCGCCAACAAGGCGCGCAACCGGGCGGACGAATTATCGGGGGGACAGCAGCAACGTGTTGGCATCGCGCGGGCGCTCATGCAAGATCCCACCCTCATGCTCGCGGACGAGCCGGTCGCCTCGCTGGACCCCGCGTTGGCGGACTCTGTCATGCAATATTTGGAGAAACTCAACAAGGAACGAAACGTGACCGTCCTCTGCTCCCTACACGTGCTCGGCCTAGCGCGTCGCTATGCCACGCGCATCATTGCTCTGAAGGCAGGGGAACTGGTCTACGACGGCGACCCCCAGGGTATTAACGAAGCGCGCTTCCGCGAGATCTACGGCGATGAAGCGGTGGAGCATTCTCTCCGGTAAGCTGTATGAGTGAACGTTCTCCTCACCTTGTCGCGTTGCTTTCTCTGATCGTGCCTGGTCTGGGGCAGTGGTGGTTGGGTCGGCAGGTGCGTGGCGCGACGATTCTGCTCGTTTCTGTCATACTGGTCGTGCTCCTGTTCTGGCTCGATCTATCTCCGTGGAGTTGGTTAGCACTGCTCCCGTTGTGGGCAGTCAACGTGTGGGATGCTTACCAGTTGGCGTCAGGGGAGCGGCCGAACACGGCACTGTTAGTGCTGATTGCGGCACTGCCGGTGTATGTAATCGGTTGGCAGGTCACCAACATCAGCGTCGAACGCTTTCTGGCGAATGCTAATCGAGTACGGCCCCTTGTATCGGGTCTGCTCCGTCCGGAGTTTATCGCACAGGAGCGCGATATTGCCGTTGCCGGCCACGGCTTTTACATCCCCTGCCCAGCGCCTGAACCGGTACCAAGTGACCCGGCTGAGCCGGGCGGGATCATCGACATAAGTGCGGAATGCGGTGTGCCCGGCGACAGGATTGCGGTGGTTGGCGAGGGATTTCCAGCCAATCAGGAGGTATCGCTCTGGTGGGTCAACACGGTTGGTGCGGCTAGTCGGGTACGGGTATTTGGTGCGTTTGAAGATTTCTCTGTTGGGGAAGATGGTGCATTTGAGGCGGAGATTACCGTGCCCCAGCAGCGGGTCATCGAGGTACCGCGTCCTCATGTTATCGAGGTGCGCTACGTAGCCTCTGTTGGCGATTGGTACGCTACACGGACATTCTGGCTGGTAGCACAGCGTATGGGCGAAACCATCGCGCAGGCTCTGATGGCAACCTTCGTGGGTGCGCTGCTTGCGATGCCCTTCTCTTTCTTTGGCGCCCGCAATTTGATGGCAGGCAATCCCCTGCTGACTGTGCTCTACTATATCTCGCGCACGGTCATGAACATCCTGCGCTCGATAGAGCCCCTGATCATGGCGATCGTCTTCGTCGTCTGGGTAGGGTTGGGCCCTTTCGCTGGCGTGCTTGCATTGATGGTTCACACCATCGCGGCGTTGGGTAAGTTGTATTCCGAGTCGATCGAGAGCATCGACCCGGGGCCCATCGAGGCTATCCGTGCGACGGGTGCGAGCCAGCTTCAGATCATCGCGTTCGGCGTGGTCCCTCAGGTCTTGCCGCCCTGGATCGCCTTCACCGTTTACCGGTGGGACATCAACGTGCGCATGTCGACGATCATCGGCTTTGTCGGTGGCGGCGGTATTGGTTTCCTGCTGGCCCAGTGGATACGGCTGTCGGACTTCCGGGCCGCCGGCGCCGCCATCTGGGCGATCGCCGTCGTCGTTGTCGTTCTCGATTACTTCAGCGCTGAAGTCCGTGAGAGGGTCATATAGATGGCAGTCGAACAAACCTCTCAAACCCAGCCCCGGCGACAACCTCGACCCTCGCCACCACCACCCTCTGCCCCATCATGGATTGAGCGCTTTCGCCAGTACTTTTGGCTAATCCTAATCATCCCCCTCCTGATTTGGGCCTGGGATGCAACTCAGGTAGACATCCCACGCCTCATCAACGACGCGCCCAAGGCGCGCGCTATTGTCACAGACCTGCTTCAACCTTCCCTGCTTACACGCGGGGATGAAACGCAGGAGGCGCTCGAGCGTCTTGAGGTCCCCTGCACGAGTGGGGTAGGACCTGCTCCAAGTGCGGAGGCCGGACCATCTATTGCGCTCTCCTCTTACTGCCTGGACGCGCGTGAGGAAGTTGTCATCAGCGGGTCTGGCTTCCGTCCTAACACGCGTGGCCGCATCTACTGGTTACCCCCTGAGAGCGAGGGCCGTCTCCGCGATGAGCGCTTCACAACGGACGACGAGGGTAACTTTGTCGTAGAAACCGACGTCCCGCCGCTCCTGGCAGAACAAGAAGGGGAGGCGGGGGTACAGGCAGTTGTAACCTGGGAGTCAGGTCGTCTCCGGCCTAGTGATGCGCTCGACACTACCATCCATGCCATCGTCGAGACGATCTTCCTCGCGTTAATGGCAACGACGTTGGGCGCGATCATCGCTATCCCCATCTCCTTCTTTGGTGCCCGCAACCTGATGCCACGCACGCCGCTCGGGAACGCTATCTACGGTGTCACACGTACCATCTTAAATGCTACCCGTTCCATCGAGCCGCTCATTCTGGCGACGATCTTTGCCATCTGGGTTGGTTTTGGACCCTTTGCGGGGGTACTCGCGCTCTCCATCAGCACCATCGCCAATATCGGCAAGCTCTATGCGGAGGCGGCGGAGAGCATCGACCCGGGCCCGATGGAAGCGATTCGAGCGACCGGCGCCAGCGAGTTGGAGGTCATCCTCTTTGCGGTGGTTCCCCAGATCGTCCCTCCTTACCTCTCGTTCACCATTTACTACTGGGATATCAACGTCCGCATGTCCACCATCATCGGCTTCGTCGGCGGTGGGGGCATCGGTCTCGAGCTATCGCGCTGGATCAACCAGCTTCAATGGAACAATGCTGCGACTGCTGTTTGGGCCATCGTCATCGTCGTGGTGATTATGGACTATGTCAGCGCTGTCGTGCGAGAACGGCTCATCTGATCTTGACGGACCACAACTCTACGGGGAGAGGAGATGTATGGTGGATGATAACAATGTAGCCGAATCGTACGTCTTGGTGATCGGCAATGCCGCATTGGATGCAAAGGCAAGCGTGAGGGAGCCCCTAAGCCATGATAGTAGTGTACCGGGACGAATCCGAATCAGTGTGGGTGGTGTGGCACGGAACGTGGCCGAGTGCCTAGCCCGTTTTGAGGTGCCGACCATCCTCTTCTCGGCGGTGGGGGACGATCCGCTGAGTGACTATCTGCTTGAGGTCACGGCGCGTACGGGAGTGGACGTGTCGCCGACGCTGCGTGTGCCGGGTGCGCGCAGTGGTGCCTTCTTCGCGATGATCAAGCCGGATGGTACGCGGACATGGTGCATTGATGATATGGCAACGTTGGCCCACCTGACGCCAGAAGCAATCGTCCGGCAGTGTTCCCTTCTCCAGGGTGCACGCGCGGTTGTACTGGACAACAACCTGCCTCTCGAGACGCTGGAGACCATCATCCAGATCTGCGATGACAACGAGGTCTCCATCTGCGCCGATCCAACCTCCAGCTATCTTGCTCCCCGCTTTGTGCCGTTTCTCTCCTCCTTCAAACTGGTCACGCCGAACCAGCGAGAGGCAGCCATTCTTTGCGACTGTGTGATCGACGATGTCGACGATGCGTTGAAAGCGGCGCAGCAGTTGGTGCGAATGGGTGTCCGAATGGCGCTTATCACCATGGGAGACATGGGGGTCGTCTACGCGACGGCCAATGAGAGTGGCCACGTTAGGGCACCGAACGTGGACCTCGTGGATCTCACGGGTGGTAGCGATGCCGTTACCGCGACCGTTGTTTTCGCCCTCATCAATGATTTTCCGGTAGACGAAGCCGTCCGCCTTGCCGTGACCGCGGCCGCCCTTACCATCACGACGCAGGACACGGTCAGGAGTGATCTGTCACTCGAGTTGCTGTACGATTCGATGCTGGTGTAGGGGTAACTCCGTCATGAACCACAACCATCCGACTCACCTCATCCAACTCGAACCCGAAGTCCAATCCGCCCTTGCCGATGGCTTCCCCGTCGTTGCGCTCGAAAGCACAGTTATCTCGCATGGGCTGCCTTATCCAGAAAATCTGGAATTGGCGCAGCGGCTGGAAGCGATCGTACGAGAGAATGGTGCGGTGCCGGCCACGGTCGCGTTAGCTGAAGGGTGGGTACGCGTGGGGCTGGATGATGCGTTACTGGAGCAGCTGGCAACGAATCAGAACGTGGTGAAAGTAAGCCTGCGCGACCTGGGATTGGTGCTGGCAGAGAAAGGGTTAGGGGCTACGACGGTGGCCGGGACGATGTGGGTAGCGCATATGGCGGGTATTCAGGTCTTCGCGACGGGTGGTATTGGTGGGGTGCATCCAGGCGACGCATGGGACGTCAGCGCTGACCTGCCCGCGCTCGCCACCCTTCCTCTCTGTGTCGTCAGCAGCGGTGCAAAGGCAATCCTCGACCTGCCACGCACCAGAGAGTGGTTGGAGACGTGGGGCGTGCCGGTGCTAGGACTGCGGACCGACGAGTTTCCCGCTTTCTACTCCCGTGAAAGTGGGCTGCCAGTTGACCGGAGGGTGGAAGACGCGGCGGAGGCAGTGATCTATATTCGCACCCATCTATCGATGAGCCGCAGTGGAATATTGCTCGGTGTCCCGGTGCCAGAGGAAGCAGCGATCCCGAGCGATACAGTTCTCGGATGGATTGCTGCAGCACAAGAGGCTGCCCTCTCACGTGACGTAGGTGGCTACGCGCTCACTCCGTTCCTTTTAGCTGACCTTGTGGAGCGCAGCAGTGGCCGGACCTTGCACACGAACCTCGCGCTCCTCGAAAACAATGCGGCCATCGCCGCGAGGGTTGCCTTACACCTTTCACAAGAGTAGTGCTTTACCCTTCTGTGTTCAACGGTTTGTGATAGGTGCAGCTTCCCCGAAGGATCTTGAAGCCAAGGGCGTCGGGGAGGCGAGTGGCGCTTTCGGGCTGGGCAGAGTCAAGTCCCATCAGCACCGCACTAACGCCAGCGTCGTGAAGCGCGTGCAGGGCGGCGATGAGCAAGGCTCTCCTTAATCCGCGGCCGCGCCAAGGCTCGACTACCGTTAGGTCGGTCACCCACCCCTCTCGCGGTGAGCCGACATCGGGCGCTATGTCGACGATTTCAGTGAGGGCGAGGCCAACTACCGCCTCTGTATCGATGTCGATGGCAAGACGCCACAGGGAAGGATTAGCTCTGGCCGAGCCATGATAGATCGCTTGCCACTCCTCCCATGCAAGGGGTACGAACGTTTCGTCGTCGCTAAACCCTTCGTTCAGCGCCTGCCATAGGTCATCGTCGCGTTCGGGCGACCACGGCTCGATGCGTGCTCCATGGACATTAGGAATGGCTGGCAAGTTTGCCAGGTTATCGTACAAGAGGGTGAAACCGCAGTGAACATACTCGAAGCCATGATCTAATAACCATTCACGCTTCCATGCATCGTTCGCGGAGGCCCAAGCGCGAAGATAGTACTCCTTGTCCAGGTCCATCGGATGACTTCGCGCGCGCTCGACCGCCAGGCTGTAGAGGTGTTCCATCAAATCGGCATGACTTTCACGATAGTCAGGATGCATTGTGAAGCCAATGTGCCGGATGGTGCTCTCCTCGTCCTCCTCGTCTTCCTCTTCGAACCATACCTCTGCCACGGCAATGTACTCGCCAGCCTCGTTGACCGCAACCCAGGTGTCACGCGCCAGGTTGAGTCGTGGGTCACTCCATTCGTCGCGGATCAGGTCGGCCGTTACGGTAATTCCCTCTTCCTCGGCGTCGCTGACATTCACCAGGTTCGCCATCTTCTGTTCTTCGCCCGGTTGGTAGTGACGAATCGTATAATCCTGTGCCATAATGTCAGTGATTCTATAGCTTTCTCGTTGATTTTCGATCAAGCATCTGTTGTTCTATTCGCAGCTTGAGTATATCAGTTTGGCGTTAAGAACCAAGAAATGGATATACGACCTCCCATATCACTCATCTTCACCGTGCTAAATGAGGGCGAGCATGTTGCCAGATTACTGGACTCACTGCTTATTCAGAGTCGGCAGCCGGACGAGATCGTGGTCGTGGATGGTGGCTCGACCGATAACACGCTTGCCGTGTTGGAGCGCTATGCCAACCGTCTGCCATTGCGAGTATTGACTGAGCCGGGCGCGAATATCTCGCGCGGGCGCAATGTTGCCATCAGGCACGCCGCACATGACCTCATTGCTGTCACGGATGCGGGCGTGCGGCTGGAGCCCGAGTGGTTGGAGCGACTCGTGGGGCCCTTTGAAAGCGATGACCCACCCGACTTCGTGAGTGGCTTCTTCCTGCCCGACCCGCGGGATCTCTTCGAGCATGCACTTGCCATGACGACCCTTCCTGCACAGGAGGAGATGGGCCAAGGACGCTTCCTCCCCTCCTCGCGCTCCGTCGCGTTCATGCGAGACGTGTGGGCACGTGTCGGCGGCTACCCCGAGTGGATGACCTGGAGCGAGGATGTCCTCTTCGATCTAGCGCTCATGCGGGTGGGAGCAAAAATCGCTTACCAGGCGGACGCCATCGTCTGGTTTCGCCCGCGCAGTTCTCTGCGCGCCTTCATGAAGCAGTACCGTAACTACGCCTATGGGGACGGTCAGGGACTGCTTTGGCCAAAGCGGCATGCCATCCGCTACCTTACCTACCTCCTTGCGCTGCCCCTGGTGCTTATCCTGCTCAAGCGAAGAGCAGAGTGGGGAGCGATTTTTCTACTCCTGGGGAATGCCTTGATGTTCTGGACGCCCATCAAGCGTCACTGGCGCTCAGGACGCTACCGCTGGCGAACCCTGCCACTGATTCCCCTCATCCGTATGGCAGGTGATCTTGCCAAAATGTGGGGCTTCCTTCAGGCGTTACCGGAGGGTTGGCGGAATCGTAGGCGTACGCGCGCCTATCTTGAAGGGGGAGTGCGGCACGTGCAGTACGTAAACAGAGTATGTGACTCGTAATACGCAACAGGTCTCATGGACACGATCAGCCTCGGACAGGATATCGACCTTCCTCTCTCAGAGTTGGACTTCTCTTTCGCGCGCTCCAGTGGACCAGGTGGGCAGCATGTAAATCGAGCGGAGACAAAGGTAGAACTGCGCTGGGACGTGGCGAATTCGCCTACGCTCAACGATGCGCAGCGTGCTACGATAGAGGAGCGGTTAGTGTCCTACCTGACCCAAGAGGGCGTGCTGCTCCTCACGTCGGATGAGACACGCAGTCAGCACCGCAACCGCGAGGCGGTCATCGCCCGCCTCCAATCCCTTGTACGCGACGCCCTGCGCCCCCGCCGCAAGCGCCATCGAACCAAGCCCAGTGCAGCCGCCGGTGCTAGGCGCCTCGAGCGCAAACGGCGACACAGTGAGAAGAAATCGCATCGTAAGAAGATCGATCCCCGGGAGTACTGAGGATGCCTATCCCGCACACTTTGCCGTCCGCTCTCCGATCTCTATTCTCTGGTCTCTGATTTCTGACCACTGACGACCCACCACCTATATCAGGAGACCACCATATTTGACAAAAACGTGCTTTCCTGTATAATGCTAATCGTCAACGCGCATGTGGCGGAATCGGTAGACGCGCTAGCTTGAGGGGCTAGTGGCCGCTATAGGCCGTGGGGGTTCGAGTCCCTCCATGCGCATAACCTCGTATAGATGACCCAGGATCGCGGCTCTAGGCCGCGATTTTTGTTTTGGCACTGGTTAATGTTGTGACTTTGTACCCATTCTTCCTCGTGTCGCGCCACAACCTAGATGGTGGCGCACAAGGCAACTACCCCCTACAGGTTGTCCCTCCAGATTAGTTTTCACATCCAAGACCATCGTTATCTCGTCTGTCGAAACTGTGTGGATCGGGGGGTAATACACGGAATCGGCGGTATGGGATGTCGCCACAGTCGAGGTCGGGTGGTGGAGAGGGAATACACACGTCGGGGTATGAGGGATCGCAGTCTACCTTTGGCGGTTCTATCGATGCGGATGGTTGAGCGTGCGCTGGGACCTCTGCCCATAATCCCATCTTGGCCTCGCGTGCCCGCTGTTCCAAGGCAACGAACTCCTCTGCGTGGGCCACGTCTGGTGGATAGGTGAGTACTCGCGCGTAGCCTTGCCGCAGCAGCTCTGCATTAACCATCACATCGCCGACGTAGACGTAGCGGAGGAGGCGACCGTAGCGGTCGGTCTCGCTGACGTCTTTTTCGAGCCAGACATCACGACCAGCAACGAGGTCGGCGTTAGCCTGGCTGGCTTCGTGGTAGAAGGGGTCGCCACGTTCGGGCGTGTCTACGCCAATGTAGCGGACTCGGTAGGGTTGGCCGTTGATTTCGACGTCGATGGTGTCACCGTCGATAACAGCGGTGACGGAGGCAACCATGGTAGCGGTTGTGGGAACTGTAGAAGCTGTGGGAGTCTTTGCTCTGGGTGGGCGATCGGTTGGACTGGACGGGGATGTGGTGGTGCAGGCAGCAAGGAGAAGGGCTATCAGTAGAATAACTCTCCAAGTAGAAAAACGACGTGCAAAGGGCATACGGGTAACTAGCAAGGAGACATCACTGTCCCCCGATCGCGTTGCGTAGGCCAGCCCGGCCGGAGATTGCCTGCAGTCGGTGGTTCCCACGCACGAGTTCGCCCTCATAGGAGTGTGTCCAGGCGATTGGAACCCAGCCCTCCATCACGAATTCGGGTGGCTGGTCGGCTAGCATCCACTGCCCGTTATAGCGGCGCGCGATATGCAGGTGAGTTGCCTCGGACCAGCCACCCTCGCAGGAGGGATGGCCAATTCGCTCACCCGCACGCACCCACGTCCCCACGGGCACGCGCTCCTCAGCGGTGATGTGCATGTAAAGAATGGTCCAACCGGTGCCAAGGAAGCCATCCCCATCGAGATCTTGTACGACCTCCCCATTCTCGCTCCGGATGATCACCCCATCTGCAACGGCCAGCACCCACTCGGGCGCTGGGAAGCAACCATTCTTTGTAGGGGGTGCGAAATCGAGTCCGGCGCGAGCGCTTCCCTCCCCCCAACCACCGTGCGGGCCACCTGTATAATACCAAGTTTCATTAGGCGCCCAGGGGAGTGCGAGCGATGGCTGGGTGAGGTCGGGCGGCACCAGCGGAGTGATCTGACGAGCCCACGGATCCCCAAAGAGGTGACGGTAGAGCGCGAGGAAACCGCCTTCGCGAACGGCCCACTTCCACTGTTGTGGGGTCTGTACCAGTGCTAGCAGGTTCTCGACGGCCACCGAGCCGGGATTGAGCCCACTGCTTAGGTGGAGCGGCGTGCCATCTCTGAAGTACACAAACGGCTGATGTCCCTGTAGGGTACTATAGTAGTTCTCGTTCAAGCGATCGGCGGCCCAACTCAGCTGTTTGAATAGACCTGTGCGCGCCCCATCGCGCTGCCCCATGGGAAAAATACGCTCTACCGGCTCGGGTTGTGTCACCCACCCGCTCTGTAGTTCTAACAGCGTCAGTAACATGCGTGGTCCGAGACTATAGCGCTTGGCGACCCGGTCCACGATTTGGGGACCGGTCAGTATCTCCCCCTCTACCTCCTCACTGTGTTGTGTTAGGTAGCCACCGAAGCGCTGTGCCTCTGCTAATGTATCGAATCCCCGGTAGGCAGGGCTGTACACCAACTCACTGTCGGGCAGGAGTACGATTGCCGGCTCTTGTGGCATCCCCTGAGGTGCAAACAGCCGTAACTGCTGTCCAATCTTGATGAGATCGGGGCTACCTAGATGATTGATTTCTAGCAAATCGGCGACGGCGACGTTAAAGCGCTCGGCGATCATTTCAAGGGTATCGCCTTCCTGAACGGTGTAGCCATGTAGCACGTAGGGGTCCGGTTCCGGAGTGGGACTGAATATCGGAGTCGGGGAGGGTGAGGGCGTTGGGGTCGCTGTGGGGGAGGGTGGGGACGTTGCAGTTGCTGTGGGAGTGGGTGAGGACGTTGGGCTTGCTGTTGTGGCTGGATGGGTAGCCACGGGTGCCAATTGGAAGGAGTGCGCAGTTGGGGTGGGAGAGACTTCGTCCAATGCGAATTGGACCCTGGCTGCCTGGGCGGCGCTCCCTACTGCCTTACCGACCTGAGCAGGCATACTCAAATAAGCGGCAAGGGCCACCAGCAGACATAACAGCCAAACCAGATGTTTCATCAGCAATCCTTCGAACTTTTTTTGTGCAGCATCTGCTGTCTCGTTCAAGTATAAACGAACGAGGCGTTGACAGATGATCTAGGATCAGGCAGGACGAAAGGCACTATTGTGATCGAGGAATGTCGAAGCACAAAATCTGACGCTAGTGTCAGGCAGAGTGATCGGGTCATAAGTCATAAGAGGAGAGGATGAAATGGTGGACAAGCATCAAGGCTACAGAACTCGGGTGGCTGTTTCATTGCTAGCACCTGTTCGGGAAGAAAGAGGCACTACCGCAAAAGCGCGGACAATTATGTCCTTAAGCTTTCCTTAAGGTTTTCTTAAGGTTTTCTTAAGGAAGCGTTAAGGACGAAAATCCTATGTTCTGTCATACTGTTATACTAGATACACCATGTGAGATTGCAGACAAAATGGAGCAGAGAGATGAGATACCGACTTGCGTGGGTAACAGAGAGCCTGCTGGCATCGGCAACGCAAGGTCTTGCTGGGCTAAAGGACCTGGCCGGGCTACGAGTTGAGGAAGAGCAGGAACTGGTAGAATACGGGGGGTTCCTCACGCTCTTGGTTGCTGTCTTTGCGTGGATCACGCTTGCCCTGGCAGGCACTACTTTCTTCGACGTTTATCACGTACTTGTAGACGCGCTCACTCGCTTCTTTGGCTAACCCTCACCTAGAAGATACGCGCCGTGATTAAGGGTGTGATTCTCCATCACATCCTGACCCCTTCCGTGCTTTAAGGTTGACCTTTGTTAACTGAATTGTAACCCCCACGACTCGCTGTTATACTTACGCCACCTGTCAGGCAACCTCAACTTTACGTTTCACTCCAATCGCATGTTGAGCCGCGTCTTCTGGGAAGATCTTCGCGCTAACCTCTGGTTCCGCCCTGCGTTATGGTTTGTAGGGATGGTTCTATTGGCGCTGGGATTGCTCCAACTTGATCAAGAGATATCGGCGCGCCAGGCAGAGCACGCGCTACCATGGTGGCTCTTTGTAGACAGTTCGGACGCTGCCCGCACCATGTTGGGTGCGCTCGCGTCCGCGATGCTGACTGTGGCAACCCTAGCTTTCTCCATCTTGATGGTAGCAGTAGTGCAGACAGCTAATGCCTACTCGCCCCGCATTCTAAGGGAATACCTGGCCGACACGGGCAACCAGCACGTGTTGGGGATTCTTATCGGTACTTTCCTGTACACGTTGCTGGTGCTGCGCCGCGTCGAGGATGTCTTCATCCCGATGGTGGCTAGCTCGGTTGCCCTGCTGCTCTCACTGGTCGCGGTCGTAGCGTTTGTTTACTTCATCAACCATGTGGCTCATTCCATTGAAGTGAGTTCGATGGTAGTGCGTATCTATGAAGAATCGGAAGAATTACTCGATAGATTGTTTCCGCGTCACCTGGGGCAACCCTGGCGGGACGGGAAAGTGCCCGATCTGCCAAAGGGTGAGCCGTTTCTCATTCTCACGACAAAGAGCGGTTATATTGAGGCCATCGCCTCAGATCCCCTTTTGAAGGCGGTAACAGAGGCCGATGCTGTTTTACGGCTCGAGCGTATGATTGGTGACTATGTATTAGAAGGGACGCCCCTGGGCTCGCTCTGGCCGGCGGAGAACGCAGACGAGGCGCTGCAGAAGGAGATTCAAGGGGCTATTGTACTCGGGAAGGAGCGAACGATGGTGGAAGATCTCCTTTTCGGCGTGCGCCAACTCTCCGACGTCGCCCTACGTGCCCTCTCGCCTGCCGTCAACGATCCGGCTACCGCTGTGCGCTGCATTAATGCCTTGGGAAGTCTCCTGGCGGATATGGCTCGGCTCCCCGATATTTCTCCCTATCGCTGTGATCAGGATGGCCACCTGCGCGTGATCGCGCCGGGGGCAACCTTCAGCGAGATGATCAACCTCGCCTTCAGTCCGATCCGCAGCTATGCGGCCGCGGATCTTGTTTCGCTGCTGCGACTGATCGAGATTTGTACCGAGCTGTCCTTTGTGTGTCACAAAGCGGAGCAGCGTGAGGCCTTGTGGCAGCACGTCAGCATGGTGGCGCGTGCTGCTGATCGGAATATTGTGGAACCATGGGACTGCCATCTCATCAACCAGCGCCTTCGCGAGGCAGCGGCGGCACTGGAGCAGGATCCGGAGCAGGTACTATTGAAGGTGGAGCAGGTGGAACCTGAGAGGGTCGAGCGGTAACTACGCAGGTCCTACGATTACAGTTCGCGTTTATCTCCCACGTAGCTTATCGTGGGGAAAGTCTAGCATATCTCTTCCAGCCATTGATCTGTCTCATTGGGAGACGCGAGATGGATGACTGAGAGATGAGCATACTCAGGTTTAGCGAACAGCTCAGGATACTCTCGTCGCCGGCGGTGGTAGGTACCTAGTGCCCATAGAATGATCGAGTCCCGGCTCAGGAGCTGTCGCCACCCCTCGCGGTTCCCCCCCCATAACTCTTCCTGCCAGATGACGCGTCGGAGTGAGCGTCCGAGCAGCCGCCGCAGAATCACTGTTAGTGGGTAATCGAGCCACACCACCATATCCGCGCGTGACCATATCACATCGCGGACCTTGCTGTAGTTACCGTCAACCACCCAAGACTCGTCTGCTACCGCCCGACGTACCCGCTGTCGGAACTGCTCGATGGGAGCCATCTGCCAGTCCGGCTCCCAGTGGAGTGCATCCAACTCAACGTGAGGGAGATCCAAACAGTGAGACAGCTTTTGTGCCAGTGTTGTCTTACCGGAACCAGACGTGCCTATCACCACGATGCGCTGGCCGACCTGCACCGCCTCGCTTCGCTCTACTGCCTCCTTCATGATTCCCTCTACGCGCACGATCGCGCAGCAGGGGGTAGGTGGGAATCCGTGGGCCAGGGAACGTGAGTCTATGGAGTCGTACTTCGCTTCCCGCTCCACGGACCTCCCACCTACTCCCTACTATCTACCACCTACCTATCTGACCTCTGGTTTCTGCCTACTGACTACTGGCCGCTGCCTACTCCCTGTCCAACTCGGGTGTGTTTCCGAGAATCTCCTCGATCTCTGCCAACACATCGTCGGAGAGCTGGACTGATGCCGCGCGAACATTGTTCTCAACCTGGCTTACTCGCGTCGCGCCCGTGATGACGCTGCTTATGGAAGGATAGCGCAGGGCCCAAGCCAGAGCCAACTGTGCACGGGTGATTCCAAGCTCCTCGGCAATGCGTTTGAGGCGGCGTACCTTTTGAACGGTCTCCTCATTGAAGAAGCGCTCCTTGGCCCACTCCTCTCGACCAAAACGCGAATCCTCCGGGACGCCCTCGTCGTATTTACCGGTGAGCATCCCCATCGCGAGCGGCGAAAAGACGACGAGCCCGATACCGCGTTGCTCCACGACAGGCAATAGATTTGCCTCCACATTCTCGCGCACCAGCATCGAGTATTGTGGCTGCTCGACCTGTGGCTTATAGAGGCCGTAGCGCTCGCAGATCTCGTACGCCTCGACAATCTGCGCCGGCTTCCACATAGAAGAGCCCCAATAAAGTACCTTGCCTTGGTGGACAAGGTCACTCATGGCACGCGCTGTCTCCTCTATCGGTGTCTCAGGATCGGGACGGTGACAGAAATAGATATCCAGATAGTCAGTGCCGAGCCGCTGGAGGCTCTTATCGACGCTCTCCATGATGTGCTTTCGCGATAACCCCTGGTCATTTGGATCATCACTCATCGGCCAGAACACCTTACTGGCGATGACGAGTGTGTGGCGGGGAAACTGTTTGAGCACTGCGCCCATCTGCTCCTCTGCTCCACCATATCCATAAACATCTGCAAGGTCGAAGTAATTAATGCCCAGCTCGTAGGCGCACTCCACGATATTCTTGCCCTGCTCCTCCGGAACCTTGCCCTCTCCGAAGTTGATCCAGCCGCCCAGAGCGATCTCGCTTACTTTCATTCCAGCATTTCCGAGTCGTCGGTATTCCATGATTGTCTCCTTATAGAACTAGTTCTCCCGTAACATCTCAGAGTAGCAAGTTATCGACCATTCTCTAGTCTCATTCATCAGGGAGCAATCCTGACGAGATATTCGGTTGGCTGGTGAGGAATGAGAGACCGTTGAAGTGGTGATGAGTTGAAGAATGTGGCAAAATGGGGATGTTTCTAGAGGTGAAAAGAGGCAAGGAGGCGCAAGCATGAAGTTTTCACTGTTCACCGTGCAGGATCACTATCCGCAGCGTGAGCGCACTGTCGCTCAGTTTTACAAGGAGACGTTGGAGCAGTGCATCCTAGCCGACGAGCTTGGCTTCGATATCTTTTTCGTTGCCGAGCACCACTTCCATGAATACGGTGTCTTCCCGAACCCTGCAATCTTCCTTGCGGCTGCCGCCCAGCATACGGAGCGGATTCGGTTGGGGCCCGCCGTTTCGGTTCTTCCCTTCCGCAATCCACTCAACGTTGCCGAAGACTACGCCATGCTCGATATTCTCTCTGGTGGGCGCTGCGTGCTTGGTGTAGGATCCGGCTATCTGGCACACGAGTTCGAGGGTTTCGGCGTGAGCGGGGCGGAGAAACGGGAGCGCTTTGACGAGGCGCTGACTCTGTTGCGACGCGCGCTGCACGGGGAGCGGATCACCTTCGACGGTAAGTACCATGCACTTGATGATGTAGCGATCAACGTGCAACCCATTCAGAGGCCACATCCACCGATCTACGTCGCGGTACTACGGAAGGAGGCGGCATACTATGTCGGACGTGCAGGTAACCGGCTAATCAGCATTCCCTATGCGTCCGTTGATTCCTTTGAGCAGGTAGAGCCGCTGGTTACGGAATACCTCCGTGGATGTGGTGAAGGTGGTAGCGACCGGAGTGCCGAAGATGCCATCATTGCCTTCCACACCTATGCCACCGAAAGCGACGAGGCAGCACGCAGGGAAGCAGGCGATGCGTTTGACCTCTACGTGGATACTCGGCTCTATGCACGCAAGCAAAGCTACGACGACATTATCCGTAGCGGGCTTGCTCTCTTCGGCTCCGTGGATACGGTGGTGGACAAGCTTGTTCGGTTGCACGCGATGGGAGTCCGCCACGTCGCCATGCTCTACAGTTTCGGTCTGCTCGACCCCGCTCTCATCACGCGTTCCCTTCGCCGGATTGCTGAGGAGGTGATACCACAAGTAAAGGAGCGGGTGGCTGCACCCGTTGGCGCGTAGTATTCGCCTCCTTGCCAATCCTGATTAAGATATCGCCTCGATTGCAGAGGCGAATCTGCCTCCCTGTCTGTCGTTTTCTGTGAAAGGTGATTAGGTCCGAAATGATGCAACAGATGTTTTCGTCCTTGCCATTGAATCGCCGCCCATTGGCACGACGTGTTCTCGTTGGCTTCATCGCATTGCTGCTTGCAGCATTTATCGTTGTTTCCTCAGTTGGAGCACAAGCGCCTGCCGCTGGTCCGACCCCGCTGCCTCCGGTAGCCCAGAGCGATCCGTTCTTCGGTATTGTCCAGGCCATCCACAACCCGGACAAGGCCGTCGCAGCGGGTGCGCGTTGGGAGCGGTTGGTCGTATGGTGGTCCTCCTTCCAGCCGGAGGGGCCGGATGATTGGAAACCGGATGCTTGGTTTGCTCGGAACCTTGTTGAGGATCAGAAGAACCGTGGGATTGAGCCGGTGGGCGTAGTGCTGCATACCCCGGAGTGGGCCGCACAGGATGGCACCTACAACGTCATCTCGCCCCCGAAGAACCTTGACCTCCCCTTCGATCACCCCGACAACTATTGGGGACAGTTTTTGGCACGTCTGGCTAGCGAGTATGCCGGTCTGGTGGACCATTGGATTCTGTGGAACGAACCAGACATCTACAAGGATAGCTACGCCAACTGGGCGGGAACAGTGGAGGAGTTCGCGCGCATGCAGGTGGTAGGCTATCAGGCTATCAAGAAGGGCAACCCGAACGCGAAGGTCATTCTCACCGGCACAACGTACTGGTGGGACCTGGAGAATGCGCGCACGCCTTACCTAGATCGGCTACTGGCGCAGCTGACGAGTGCCCCCGGTGCTAATGCAAATGGCGCCTACTTCGACGCTGTGGCGGTGCATCAGTACAGTAGTCCGCTTAACAGCTACGCCGTGCCTGTCCACTCCCGTCGCATTTTAGAGCGGTACGGGCTGAGCAAGCCCATATGGATTGTCGAGTCGAATGTGGTGCCGCATGACGACCCGCTCCATCCACTCCATCGAGGTGGTCTACGCGCCTCGATGGAGGAGCAGGCCAGCTATATGATCCAGAGTGTCGCTCTGGCACGTGCGGCGGGTGTTGAGCGCTACGCGATATACAAGATGCTCGACGAGGACCCGGAGAATGATCAGTACTATGGTCTGGTTCGTAACGATGGCACAGTGCGTCCCGCCTACATCGCTTACCAGGTGGCGGTGCGGGAGTTATCCAACGTCAGCAATGCACGCTACTTCTGGAGTGGATCGGCTGCGCCGCCCACGGGGGAAGAGGTGACAGCGCTACTAGCTTCGACGAACCACTCCCCGCAATTCGTCTGGCCCGGTGCACTGAATGGTGTACGGATGCGCCGAGGGGCCGATCGAGTGACGGTGCTATGGAATGCGACAGCGGCCCCGCTTCCTGTTGGCATTCCGTCGAGTGTGGCGACAGCGACCGTGGTGAATAAGTATGGAGAGCGCCAACCGATCACGCGCGGCGCGGATGGCGCCTTCCGACTGACGCTCGCCCCTGCGACGAACAATACGGATGCCCGGGATGAGCGGTTGGTGCTTGTCGGCGGCGATCCGGTCATCTTGATCGAGCCGGGGGCAGCGAACGCCCGCGACGCGTACCCCCGTCCGATTGATGCATGTTGGGGTGTACCAGGTGCGTTGGTGCCGGAGAATCCGACGCCCGCCGAGGCGTGGGTGGCACCGACCGGCTACGCGGTGAGCGGACCGTGGCTGACGTTCCTGCGAGAGCACGGCGATGTGGATTACATCGGCTACCCACGCTCGCCCGTGGTCCAGGATCCGCTCGATCCCGATCAGTGCGTGCAGTACTTCCAACGTCTGGTTCTAGAGTGGCACCCTGAAAACGCGCCCCCGTATCAAATCCAGCGCCGCCTGTTAGCATCTGAGATGTTGGGCGCCGAACCTGTCCCACCATCCGCTCCCGCCGGCGCGAACAGCATTGATTACTGGTACTTCGCAAAGGGAACCAATGGCTTGGGCCACCCTGTCACCAACATTGCGCCGGACGGCACGCGTATCGGCTTCAAGAGCTACTTCGACCGCACCGGCAAGGAAGATGCGTTCGGCTATCCGATGGAGCCACCCACCCTCCGCACGGGGCCCGACGGTGTCACGCGCTGGACGCAACGATTCCAGGCCGCTATCTTCGAGTACCATCAGGAGTTCGATAGAGAGGGGACGAAACCGGGGACCGGTTTACCCTGGCGGAACTGGACGGTCCAGCTGAAGTTGTTGGGAGATGAGTATCTCGCCAGCAACCCACTCCCCTTCGTCGTGGGCGATCCTGCCCAGCACCGCCCCACGTTGCCACAACCGACGCCGTAAATGAGTCAAGTGGAGAGTGCGGAATGCGGAGTGCGGAATGCGGAAAGGTCTGATTTGTAGAGGGAGAGATTTATGGCACGGCGGAAGCAGTCACGAGGCGTGTGCGAGTACTGTGGGCGCGAGATGGCAAAGGGTGGGCTGACGCGACACCTGAAAAGTTGTCCTGAGCGCCAGCAGGCGATCGAGGAGGCCAATGGGAAGCGCGGGAGTGAGCAAACGATCTATCATCTGCAGGTGCAGGATGCATGGGCGGGGGACTATTGGCTCCACCTGGAGATGCGGGGCAATGCGTCCCTAAAGGATCTGGATGAGTACCTGCGTGCTATCTGGCTGGAGTGTTGCGGGCACCTGAGTGCCTTTCACATCGGCCCCTACCGATACACCCAGATGTTCGATCGTGGTGGGTGGAGCATGGGCGATGAGAAGTCGATGAATGTTCAGGTGCGCAAGCTCTTCGAGCCGGGTATGGAGATCCCGTACGAGTATGACTTCGGCACGACGTCTCAACTCATGATCAAGGTGGTAGATGAGCGGGAGAGCAAGCCGCTCTCCCGCCACCCTATCGTGCTCATGGCACGGAACAAGATGCCGGAAGTCACCTGCATGGAGTGTGAGAAGCAGGCTGCCTACATCTGTGTAGAGTGTATGTA
>JALZCF010000073.1 GCA_030863245.1 Chloroflexota bacterium | reverse complement strand
AATCTCCCTCGTCCAAAGAGGTTGGGGCGCGCTTGGTGAGGGGCGGCGGCGGGATGTAGGGGTGGTTCGGCAGCGTGACACGGTACGGGTTCTGCTCCTCGTCCGCGCGGAGCACACACTCGCGAATGATGCCCTCCTCATCCAAGAGTAAAAGGTTGGAGTTGCGACCCATTATTTCCGCCACGATGGTCGAACGTCCCTCTTCATTCTCTATCGCCAACTCCAATACCCGTTCCCAGGGCGGCTGACTCACACCTCTCAGGCGACCACCGCGCACGTATTTCCGTAGAAGTAACCCAAGCGGTGTAGGCACCTCCACGCCGCGTCGGGCCTTATCCTCGATCAATAGTGCCCGGGCATGGTTGGGGTGCACGTCAAGCAGCAGTGTGGTGCGGAAGCCCGCATATAGTTCCAAAGCCACCGAGCGCTCGTCGGTCTGCACCACCTGCTGGATCTTCCCATCCTGAAGCTGGGCGATATCGCCTCTCAAACAGGCGAGGGTAAGGAAATCTACGTGCATCAGTCGTCCTGCTGGTCCGCATACTTGCCTTCGATCGGCAATCCCGCGCTGGCCCAATGACTGAAGCCACCTTTGAGACTCTGCACATCCGTGAAGCCTTTGTCCATCAGGAAGGCGGCGCCATCCAGACTGGTGTAGCCGTGGTAACAAGAGAGGACGTAGCGCTTGCTGGGATCGAGTTCGTCCAGGCGGTGGGGCAACTCGTCGAGCGGGAGCGAGACAGATCCGATCGGGTGTTGTGCCTCGTGGTCCCAGGCCCGGCGGACGTCGAGCAGGGTTACATCCTCACCGGCGCGCATCGCCGCATACAATTCCTGACAGGTCGTCTCGGGTATGGATACCGGCTCTACCTCAGGTTCGCGGTTCGGCGTTGGTTCATAGCGCGAAGGCGGAGCGATCTTGCGCTCCTCACGTTTAGCAACAATCTTTTTGAGTTTGTCGAAGATGCCCATCGGTCCTTTCTCCTTTAAGGGGGCGCGCGTTACGTTCCTCTATACTTTAATGTTTCCTTGCCCATAGGATACCACCAGAGAGGAGGATAACTAAAGCGCCGAAGATGAGATAGTTCAACAAGGGAGAGGTATTGCGTGCCGATGGTTCGCTCGTTGGTTCGGTCTCTGGCGGGTCAGCGAGAGCGAGCGCGGGTTGTGCTGTCTCAAGAGGCGTCCGTTCGATTGTCGCGGTGGGCTCAGGTGTATTAGAAGGCTCGCGGGTTTGCGTAGGAGCAATGGTAGCGGTTGGCATGGGGGCAGGAGACGCTTCACTCTGTTCAGTCGCCCTTGAAAGTGCAGTGGGCGTTGTTTCCGTAACCGCAACGGTAGGAGCAGGGCGTTCGGTAGCAGGAGGTCCGGTCGGTATTGGGGTTGGCGTGGGCGGTGGGGTCGTCGGCGTAAGGATTAGAGTGGGTGGAGGTGGCGTTGGTTCCGAGGCGGCGCAGATGCTCTCGAAGGATACGTTCGGAGGGGGCGGGGCGGTATTGGGGCCACCCTCGTCCCAGCGCCAGCCGTCCACCTCGCCCGGTCCGACGGTAGACGCACCCGCGCCCACCTGGCTGTACTGCCAACTCCCATCTGCCTCTAGCTGATGATAGGACCAGTAGACGCAGGGACCCATTCCCTCACATTGACAGAAGCAGCTATCCGCTGGGAAGATGCAGCCCTCGCCCCCTATCGAGCAGACCTTCACCCCGCCCTGCGCATCGTAGGTCATTGGGAGCCCCGAGCGCTGGAGCAGATCAAACCCCGAGATCTCGGGCTCCGTGAAGGAGACACACGCCGTCTCGAACCGCCCATCCCCGTACTGTATCACGAGGCCCGCCCGGTTTGGCTCCTGGGCCTGGGCCTCGGTTGCTAGGAGTGTCAGGCACAGCGTCAGGAAGAGCGGAGGAAGCCAGCTAACGGCCTTCATCAGGTATTGCATGTTGCATGTTTCGTGTCGCACACTGTGTACTTCGTCTACGTAGTGCGTGTTACATGACCTACCAGTGCAGTCGCTATCCTCACCGCTCTCACTGGTAGTTCACGCACCACGCACCACGCACCACGCACTACACATCGCTGCCGTACAACATGCAACATGTGTGCGAAGCACATGCGCTACGCGCACATGCAACAGCGCCTCCTGGCTATCTCACTGCTAGTCGCCCCAGCACACTGCCGCCTAGCAGGAGAATTACTCCTACCGCTGCAATTGCTGCCCAAGGCAGCGCGCCGCCCGATTCTGGTAGGGTCTCGGGGGCTTCGGTCTCTGGTGCGGCCTCTTCCTCCATCTCTGGTGCGGCCTCTTCCATCACCGTCGGCTCCTCGCTTGCCTGCACAACCGGGAGCTCCAAGAAGGTGACCTCCTCAAGCGCGGGGACGGCCTGGGTGGTGGCGAGCAGGTTCGACCCCTCGACACCTTCTTGCCACTGGAAGGCGCCATTCTCCATCTGGAGTGAGGCCAGGAATTCTTGCGGGTTGCCCCACTGGGAGAGATTCTGGTCTGCGGCGAGGAGAGCTTGGATCACCCAAGCCGTGCTGTTGGCGTCTGACTCCGTGCCAAACTCGCTCGGTGTCTGGTAGGGGAAGCCGCCGTTCGGGTTCTGTTGTGACCTCAGGAAGGCAAGTGCGGTGACGATGGGCGTGCTGTCGACCGGCTCATCCGCTGCGATGAGTGCTTGGATGGCGAGGGCAGTGGTATTGGTATCCGGCTGACCTTCGCCATCGAAGCTCCAGCCACCCTGGTCACCCTGAAGATCGATCAGGGCTTGCCTCGCCTGGTCAGGAATCTCCTCGCCTGCTGCTGAGAGGGCTAACATGGCATAGGCATGGTCGGTTACGATGCCCTCGAAGCGACCGGTGTCGGGATTGTATTGCTCCATCAGGCGCTCTACCAGGTTCACGCCACCGAAGTTGGTGGGGTCTTGGCCTGTTGCGACGGCGCTCAGGATGAGCTTGGCTAACAGGCCGCTGCTATCCACTTCACTGGCGTTCGTCGCGAGGAAATCCAGTGGCGAGGCCTCTTCGCCCCAGGTCGAGATATCGGCACCCGCAGAGACCGCTGCAAACACGGAATCGGTCGTGGGACCAACTCCGCTAGCCTCCTCGAAATCACTGCTGAAACCGCCATCCTCCCTGACTTGCGATTGTAGCCAGTCGACGGCTGCACTGACATCGACCTCGGCCTGGGCCAGCGCGGGCAGGGCGCTCAGGAGAATGAGCAACAGGGCAAACAGAATCGAAAGTTGTCGTTTCACAAGGACCCTCCTCAGAGTAGAGATTGGAGAATGAAAAAAGCCTCCTTCGGTCAAAAGGAGGCTTCGGTCTCACAAACCTGCAGCTCCATCCCCTTTGACGCGAAGGGCTCTAGGGCGCCACATCACTTAGTATCTGGCTCACCACTCGTGTGGCTCACAGTTGCGCGACAGCGCCGGACTCGCTCGTGTCGAGCATCACCGGACTTCCTGAACGTGACGTGGTAATTTCCGACCTATTCAGTTGTAATAGGGCGCCAGTATAGCAGCGATGATGCGTTGTTACAAGCTCAGGGTAGCCACTCCATCGGATCCTCGAATTGGCCACCGTACCACGGGTTTCTCCAATCGCCACTGTACGGTGCGCCTGTGTGGACCTCGAAGTGGAGGTGGGAGCCGAAGCTGAAGCCCTCATCTCCCTGCCGGCCGATCGCCTGCCCCGCCGAAACACGCTCTCCTACCTGGACCGAGGCTGCACTGTTGTGGCTGTAGATCGAGTAAACGGTGTTACCATGATCCAGGATAATAGAATTCCCGCCGCGACAAGTGGCTGGCGCGTCACAGTAGAGCGGCCCAACATGCACGACCGTGCCATCCTCGACGGCGAAGATCGGTGGCTCCTGGCCGTTGACGCGCGGGTTGGCGATGTCGATCCCCGTGTGCTTGCCGCCATTCTGGTAGGTGACGGGTACCCCAAAGCTTTTGACCAGCCGCGGCATAGGGGAGAGGGGCGTAGCAGAGAAACCCTGACCACTGTTGACCTGCAGATACTCAGGTAGCTGCCGGATCGCCTGCTCGACGCGAGCCATCACTGCCTGTACGGCTTGCTCATCCATTGCCGAAGGGTTGTACCCTGCTACAGCGGGGCGCACCACGCTTGCCACCTCGTGTATCTGGATAGGTAGGTTGCGCTCGCTCCGCTTGAGTAGCTCATCGAAGGTACGGAAGGCACCGGCGAAGAGCCGGGCGTCGCCTCGACTAGAGAGGGAGCGTCGCATTGCCTGCTGGTCACCACCCGTCTGGGCAATCAGCGATTCCACCTCCCTTGTGTTGAGGGGGCGTCCCAGGATCTGCACGGCAAGGCGCTGTGTGGCCAACGTCTGCTCGTCGTAGACGTAGGGCCAGGGTAGGGGCTCACCGGCATCGCGAGCAGCACGACCCGCTGCCATATACTCTTGTATGGTCTGCTCGAGAAGCTGTTGGGCCGCCTGCTCTGCGCTCATCCTGCCCGCCGCCACCTCGGTAGCGAAAGCGGAGCTATCTACTGTCCTTGCCAGTTCTGCCTCGCTCACCCCTACACCGAAGGTGCGATCCATCAGCCGGCGATACTCGTCACGTAGAGGCTCGGCCACAACAGGTTGGCCGAGCGAGATGGGAGTCACCTCTGCGACGGCCATTGCCTCTCGCACATACTGTCCCGTCGTCTTCTGGTTGGCTGCCGACTGGGTATAGTTCTCGGCGACAGAGAGGGGTTCGCCGCTGTTATAGACCGAAATAGCGTCCGCCAACTGCTTCTGGAACCAAGTGGGATCGCTCTCGGCGCGATCCCGCGTTAGCCCCCACTGCACCAAGTGGCGTGCGATACCCGCTACGCTGTTCTCGAAGCGGTCCGGATCGGCGTTGGCGTACGCCAGCGCCCTACCGTCGCTGCGGCCCTCCTTCCACGCCTGCCAGGTGTCCCGCATTGACCAATCGAACCCTAGGCCACCATACTGCTCGATAGAGCGCAGGTCCGTGATGTGGGAGTCCTTCTCTGGGTTGGACCACCCGTTCCAGGTGCGGGCGACGATCTGGGCCACGCCACGTGCGCCTGCACTGCTAACCTCAGGCTGGTGGATGCGCAGGCCTGCATTGTTGTTTTCGGCTTGCAGAATACCGATGATGTCGCCGGGACGCACGTTGAAGAAGTCGGCCACTGCCTGCACGGTGGTGGTGAAGTAGCTGCGTGCATCGTCCGGCATCTCGTTGATGGAGGGGAAGAGGGTTGCGCCATATTTGAGTGCCAGCGCTTTGTCCTCTGTTCCGGGCGGCACGATAGGCGCGAGGGCAGCAGGCGCATCCCTCCCGCCCATCGGGAAGCTACCACCGCTCTCTACCTCACCCGTATCGTAGGTACGATGCATGATGTCTGGATGGTCTGACTGGTTCAAGATCGAGACGACGCGCCCGCTGACACGTACCAGGAGCGCCGTGCCCGCCTCCAGCCTATCGCTTGTCAGGTGGTTGTCTTCCACCAAGAGGTTCACTGTCGTGTTGTAGCGTGTCGCTAAAGAGGTGAGGGTATCACCCTCTACTACCCGGTGAACTATTAGCGAGTTGATAGGTTTTACCTCGCCCTCGAAGCGAATAGCCCCTGCGATGGACGTCGACGCCGCAGGGCTAGTAACGACCTCCGGCTCAACTGCTGTGGACGGGAGCGGCGCTGCTGGCACACGGAGTTTGTGCCCCGTGTACATCCAGTTATCGGGGTTTGGGATATCGTTGAGATCGGCCAGTCGCTGCACCGAGATGTGGAGCGCCCGGGCGATCTGTTCAAGACTCGCACCCCAGCTGATGGTTGCTCCCGCCGCGTGGCGCTGGCTCGTCCAGTCTTGCGCCGGCAACTCGATCACTTGTCCCTCTATGAGAGCAGACAGGTCCGTGATGGATGGATTCTCACTCAGGATCTGCTCCTCCATGAAGCCGAAGCTTTGCGCAATCAATGGAAACGGAACACCCGAAGGGAGAGGATGCGCTTCCGAAGTGACGGGAACAGGATCGGAAGAAGAGCGATACGGTGGCAAGAGTAGGAGCCGATCTCCCTGCCCCCAACGCACATCGATCGTCACCGGTTCCACCAGCTCGGAGACGGATTTCATCCCGTACAAGCCAAGCACAGCACGGCGTCGGTAGCCAAAGCGGCTCAGCTCGTCCAGCACGCGCTGTAGGGTATCGCTATCCGGGATCGTGAGCGTCTGGCGGCCCCTGGGGCGCGGCTGAACCGCGAAAAATCGTGCTACCTCATCCGTTGTCGAGGGCAAAGCCTCCGGCGCTACGTTGTGGCTGCGGGCGAGGACGGGGAAATTGCGCGCCCTCCCGATCACATTGCCCACTTCCTCGCGCAGTGACGATGAGACAGTCAAAGTGGCCTTGGCCACAGTGTGCTCCAGCGAGCTTAGGGTAGAGGCGCCCGCAACGGTGAGGAGAAGCGAGCCAAGCACAGGCGCCCGTCGTGCCGCTTGCCAGCCAACTGCCTCCAGCCAACCTCGCTCCTTCGAGTCGTCCAAATTGCCGAGCGCTAGCCTCTCCAGCTCCTCCTGCCGCTGCTCCAGGTGCTTCAGAAGCTGCCCTTCAACCTGCTCCAGAAGCGTGGGCCAGTTCATGCGGACGATGACGGCGGCAGCGTGAGCCTGCTCCTCCAAGAGCTCAAAGCGACTACGGATCATGTCAAGATGGCTCTGGATCGCCGTTGCCTCATCCCACAAGAGCTGCTGGGTTCCGGAAACGACCTCCCTGGCCTCCTCAAGCAGCTCTGAGAAGGCGTGCAACCAGGCGCGAGTCTCAGCCAGGCTGGCGTCGGTGAAGGAGGGCGTGTAGCGCTGGATCAGGAGGGCGAGTGCATAGCGCAAGAGGGCAGTGCGCGCCTCGACCGCGTACTGGAACCTCTCAGCTGCTGCGCGTCCATCACCTACGCTACCTTCATCCGGAGCGATGCTATCGATCATGGCAAAGAGATAGGCCGCCTCGCTCACCTGGAATTCGACTAGCGGCATCGCCTCGCTTTGTTCGAGCTGCTCGTACACCGCATTTGCCACCTCCACCAGATCAAGCATGAGCATCTGCCCGACGGCGCGTAGCGTCCGCGTGGCGCGCTCCTCTTGTCGCCAGAAGGCGCGGAAGATGCTGATGGAGAGGTGCTCCTCCGTGACGAAGCCCACCAACTGCTGCACCATATCTCGCGTGCGCTGAAACTCTCTCTTGAGCTCCTGGCTCTTTGTCGACGAAGAGTGACCGAGTGGACTATCATTGAGGGTAGGGTTGTAGAGTGTCATTGGAACCGTGACCTTTGTCTGGTGCGAGCTACAAGAACGTGAAGAACATACGGCCTTTTCATGAGTGGGATAACGCGGAGACCAGTCTAGCACATTTGTTCTGATAATTCAACCCCCAGTTTGGTGAAGCTGGAGATATTGCATGGTGCATGTTGCATGTGCACAGCACACGTGGTGCGTGAACTTCTACCAGTTGTGCTGTAAAACGCCGCAAAGGTTCGTAATAAACACTTTAGTGTTCGTCAAGAATCATTGTGCGAGGGGGTGAGTGTGGGCATCGTAAGGGTAGATTATGTAGAACGTAAACGGAGTGGGGAGTGCGTCTGAGGTCCTCTCACACCATTGGCCAGGGTATGTG
>JALZCF010000067.1 GCA_030863245.1 Chloroflexota bacterium | reverse complement strand
GCGCAAGGGATCGTGTTGAAAGGGCACGGGCCTGCAATGTTACTGAACGCCATCCAGAAGGTATATGAGGGAGAGGTCTGGATGAACCCCTCCATGATGGCACGGGTGCTCGACATGATGCGCCGCTCCAAGCACGAGCGGACCGTGGAAGAGGAGCGCATTGCCACATTGACCGGGCGCGAGTGCGAGGTGATTGCCCTCATTGGCGAGGGGCTCCGCAATCAGGAGATTAGCGAGCGCCTACACATTAGCGAGTCGACCGTTGGCCATCACCTCTCTTCCATCTACAGCAAGTTGGACGTCTCCGATCGCCTGGAACTGCTTATCTTCGCATACCGCCATCGCCTCGTGGACCTTCCGCGCTAACAGCGCCCCTCCTTCGCTGCCCTTCTTGCCGTATACCTCCCGTATTCCTCCTCAAGTAGGCAATTGGATCCGGTCAGTATCCTCAAGATTCCTTCTCCATCACCAGCCTCCATCCCCTCCGCCCCGACAGCCGCCTCTACGGCACCTACTCCATTAGAGAATTACAATATTGACGATCACGCCTATAATTCTTTCCCTCGTAACGTAACTCCGCCGAACCGCCACTCATCGGATATCAGCAAATCAAGGATGAGTGCGTGGTCCTGATAAATCATCGTACACAGAAAAGGTGTCGTAGAGGTGCTATCTCCAACCGATTACGCGAAGCGAGGAGCAATGAACCCGCGGGGCAAGAGCGCAACCTCGCTCTTGCTGTTGCTCATCTTACTCGCTGCCATGATTCGCTTTACTTCATTGTCTGCTACCGCCTCCCACGTCGATCCAATTCTCGTTGAAGGTAATCAGAGCTGTACAGAACTCGCGGATCAGTATGCTGACCCTGGCACCACTTGGATGGAGCTCAAAGTCGAACCTGTGGAGGATGGAGTCTACAGGGAGGGTACTCTCATCGCAACGCTCAACGTCCGTGACACGCGGGATGGCGAGGTAGTTGACTGGATATCGAATATCGGAGTGGATGCCGTCTTTGTCAAAGGTGGCAGTAACGGAAACCTGTACCTGTACGATCTAGAGGAGACACTCGACACGGAGCTACATGCACCGGAAGGGCCATCGGGAAAGTGGCATGATCTCGGTTACACTTTGTTCTGCTTCGATATCGAACAGCCGCCTAACACACCGACCAATACGCCAACTAACACGCCGACTAACACTGCAACCCGAACCAACACGCCGACTCAAACATCCACCCCAACAGCGACACCCTCGAACACGCCTATGCCGTCTGCAACGCCATCACCGACCGCAACGCGGACAGCGACGACCACCCCTACCAGCACGCCGACCGCAACCCACACGGCTACGGCGACAAGGACACCCAGTCGTACCCCAACGGTAACCAATACATCCAGTGCGACGCCTACAGCAACACAAATGTCTACCACCACAGCCACCCATACGCCAACTGGCACGCCGATGGCTACCACTACCCCAACCGCAACGGCGACGCCGACCCGGATAGTGCAGCCGGGTGCTGTTTTCCTGCCGGTCCTTTTCAGTCCGCCCGTTGTCACAAACGGTGGGTTCGAGACAGGTGACTTTACCGGCTGGATAACGAGTGAGAGCGACCCAGCCTTCAAACTGGATGTGATCGAGCAGGATGGTGACTTTGTAGCCCAGCTTGGCGATCCGACTGCCGCCTGCAGCGGCGGGTCACCCCATGACGGCGCAGTAGCCCTCTATCAGAGTGTCAGAGTGCCCAATACGTCGAACCCGACCCTCTCTTTCGCCTATCGGGTACTGTCACAGGACACCAATATCTTCGAAACGCTCAACGTCTACATCCGGAGCGAGGCAGGAACACCACTCGCGAACCTCATGAGTGTGGGGAACCCTGGTGTCGCAACCCTCTGTAACGCGCCTGCCTGGGACACCGGCTGGCAGAGAGGTGTTTTCTCCTTATCAGCCTATCGCGGGCAGCAGGTGCAACTCTATTTCGAACTGCGCTCTGTCGACGACACTGCCTTCTTCAACACGTGGGCTTATCTCGACGACGTGACCCTCCTACACGAGGCGGGAACAGCGCAGAATCCTACCCCGTCATCACCATCATCACCGTAAAAGAATTCAACGTGACTTGACTTTATCAACCCTGTTTGACCGAGCACGGGCTTCACGAAACAGGAATTCTACATACGAAACGGTATTCATCTTGCTGGGGACTGGGCATGAGGAAGCTTGTGCCACCCACTTGGGAGTGGCGGAACACGACGGCTCCTGTTCTACTCTACCTCTCCGAAGACAATTTCCCTGGCCAGGTTATACCGTGAAAACCATTCTTGTTATCGAAGATGACGTCGCCATCGGAGAATTGGTACGTATCGTTCTTGAGGAGGAGAACCATCAAGTCGTGTGGGCCAGGAATGGACGTGAAGGCTTGGATCAGTTGGCAAGGGTCCGGCCCGATCTAGTGATCACCGACTTGATGATGCCCCTCCTCGATGGCTGGGCTCTGTGTCACGCTATGCAGGAGGATCCCCAGTACAAACAGATCCCCATCGTCGTGCTCACAGCAGCCCCTTTAGCCTCCACAGCAGAACTTCCTTCTCACGCCGTAGTACTCTTCAAGCCGTTCGAGCTCGATCAACTGGTGGAAGTTGTCGATCGACTGCTTGACTAAGGTCGCAGTGACTAAAGCAAGTCGCCGTCTATCTCGCTTCTCCGACGCCCCCTCTCGTTGTGCAGCCTCAGGATACCTCTTATAATCCAACCAGCTACGGGAATGAATGACAGGTTGAGACGAATTGGCATCAGATGAACAGTTTGCGACCTCCCCTCGCTTCTGTGACAGTAACTCATCCAGTCGGAGGGTCATACACAATTGATACTTGAAGAACGCTTGAGCCAACTATTGGATGACAGGAGTCGTGAAGAGCAATTCTCTGGTGTGGTATTGATCCAACAGGATCAGCATACGCTATTCGAGGCGGCATACGGGTATGCGAATCGTTCTTGGAGTGTAAAGAATCAAATCAATACTCGGTTTCGGCTTGCCTCCATCTCCAAGATGTTTACCGCCGTTGCTGTCCTACAACTAATCGATCAGGGAAAACTGTCCCTGGATGTTCCGATTGCCGAGTCTCTTGGTCTGCAAGACACCAAAATTCCGCACGAGGCGACCGTCTACCATATGTTGACGATGACTCCGGGCATTGCAGATTGGTTTGATGAATCAGGCGATTGGGAAGAAGCGTGGCGGGCTTTGTGCCGTGAGCACCCTCTCTATCTGTTGCAGCGCAACCAGGATTATCTCCCACTTTTCGTCAACAAAGACCCCATCGCTCCGGTCGGTACAAAGCACCAGTACAGCAACGCCAGTTACATTCTTCTGGGGTTGATCATTGAGCACCTTTCACGCCTTTCGTACTTCGATTATATCCGGCAACACATCTTTGGCCCTGCAGGGATGGTGCGCTCTGATTTTCTAGCCCTTGATAGTGTCTCTGATGAAGTGGCCGAAGGATATGTTCCAGTCATGGACGAGGACGGAACTATCATTGACTGGAAAAAGAACGTCTACTCCGCTACCCCGGAAGCGGCGGCAGACGGTGGGGCGACCTCGACAGCGCACGACTTGGTGAAGTTTTCTCGCGCGCTGCGTGGGGGCGTACTCCTATCCGCCGAGAGGACACAAGAGATGTTGACGCCTAAAGTGATGGCAAACGACGAGCCATTCAGAGGCTACACGTGGAAGTATGGTTACGGTAGCTTTTTTATCTTGGATCGGGATGAGCGAATCGTACGCTGGGGACATACGGGTGAAGAGGGTGGGGTAAGTTGTCGCTTCTACTATTATCCAAAGGAGAACGTGGACGTAATCATCCTTGGCAACCAGAGCTGGTGTGCGGGAAGTTTAGGTTGGCAGATCCACGACCTTATCCTCGAGTAGTGCTTGATTTCCTGTCGAGTTGAGGCATTGCTGTAAACGAAGAATGGACTGCGCCGAAAGAGTCTTGGCTCCGTTAAGAGAGTTGTACAGGCAGGATACCAGGAACAGGGTCCGCATTGCTCAATATGCGAACCACTTCAAGGAACGTGGAGTTTTTCTGCGAGATGAAGCAACCTTCCTGATTGACCGACTACGTGAACACGGGATTGATTTTGAGGTCCGCTGGTTCAAGGTAAGGCTGCTCACCGTTGAGTTGGTGCCACAAACATGCTGGTTTTCCAATGTGCGCGACCACGTTAGCCAAGATACGTGGGATTTCTTGCGTCATGCAACCTATCGGCAAGCCAATTTCACTTGTGAGGCATGTGGTGGACGCGGCGAGAGGTGGCCTGTCGAGTGTCACGAGATATGGCATTATGATGACCAGCACCATATTCAAGTGTTAGATGGCTTGATGGCTTTATGTCCTAGCTGTCATGAAGTCAAGCATATTGGTCTAGCAGGAGTACGTGGTTACGGGGCACGCGCAAAAGCGCACTTGGCCACGGTTAATGGCTGGTCGGAAGCGCAGACCGAGGCGTATTTGGCTGAAGTGTGGCAAACCTGGCACGAGCGCAGCCGTTACCAGTGGACACTTGACCTCTCCTGGCTCGCGCAGTATGGGATAACCGTCTCCCCAAAACGGTAAGGCAGGGTTGTCACAAGCGGAACCTTCCAGTTGCATGTCACTGTCCGTGCACCAAACCATAGACCCGAAGACGCCATCAGATTGACGCGAGCGTCTTGTATAATACAGAATACGCACGGATGAAAAAGGAGAGTCAATCGTGAAGGTTCAGGAGATCGAGGCAAAGTCCCTCCTGGTGAAGTCGAAAATTCCCGGAGTAGATTATGTTGTCAATCCATATACCGGCTGTGAGTTCGGCTGCTCGTACTGCTACGCCACCTTTATGGGCAGGTTTGTCGATGAGAGCATCGACAGTTGGGGCAATTATGTCTATGTCAAAACGAATGCGGTCGAAGTGCTTGAGAGAGACCTTAACCGCCTATCGCCAGAGCAGCGTAGGGGATCGATTCTGCTGAGTTCTGTAACAGACCCCTATCAGGGGATCGAGTCGAAGTATCGCTTGACAAGGGGAGTTTTAACCGTGCTGGCCCGGCAGCCCTACCCTGGAAGGATCAGTATCCTAACCAAATCTCCGATGGTGCTGCGCGATAGCGATATCCTGTGTCAATTACCCCATCTCAGCGTAGGTATGACAGTCACCACGACTGATGACACGCTTGGCCGTTTCCTTGAAGTACGCGCTCCGTTAGCCCGAAGGCGGCTTACAACACTGAAGCAGTTGCACGAGCAGGGTATTCACACTTACGCGTTTGTTGGTCCCCTCCTACCTCACTTTAGGTATCAGCCCGAGCGGCTCGACGAACTATTTGCCGCTCTTACCGACGCTGGCGTCCAGAGCATCTACGTCGAGCACATCAATCTCAAACCGTATATCAAGAATCGTCTGTGGCAAACCCTAGCATATGAGCCAGAGACGTTCCAGGCAGTATACCGTGGGGCGGAAACCGCGGTGCATCGCAAAATTTTGGACGAGATTGTTGCAGAGTTGGTGGAGAAGTACCAACTCACTCTTAGAACAGGTGAGGTGATTTATCATAACAAGAGCGATGAGATGACTCAAGGGGCTGGCTAGGTAGCGCACGTTGGCCTGACGCTTGCTCTTACACACCTTCAGAAAAGCGGTGTCAGAACACTCTGCTCGTAACGGTGCCACAAACATCATTGTGTAATCGTCAGACAAGGGCAGATGCGGCGGCAACTAGGTGGGTGGGAACAGGCATGCCGATGTCTAGAAGTAGGAAACGTAGCAATGATTCAAGGTGGTGAGCAGCTTATGTTACAGCGGGTAATATCGCACCCAGAGCAGCGGCGGGCAGAGGAGTTCAGCGTGACCTTCAAGGACGGTTCTTGCTTGGACATTAAAAGCGAGGGCGCGAAGGACAATATGGCGAGCGCCTGTTTGAGACTCTTCGAGCAGTATCTGCGGGAGCACCCCGATCAGCTCACAGAAGCCGGTGCACAAGAGGGAGCGGCTGGTACACCCAGTAACGCAGCGGGCGATGAAACGCTTCTATCTCTTGCCACCTGCGCTGATTGTGGTGAGCCTGCCTTTGGCGAGCTGATGCTCCCCAGCGGCTTCAGTTTACCGTTCTGCTTCGAATGTACTGTTAAACGCATGCAGCAAACAGACCGAGGAGACATGTTATAGATGCTCTAGCTCCGTCACGGTGCGCTCGTCGCGGACGTTCCCGGTATTCAGAGTACCTTGTGGCTCAAAGAGGAGAACGTGTGTCTCCTCCTCTGCTGTGGGCTTGTGCTCCACACCCGCAGGCACCACGATGAACTCGCCTGGCTCCAGGACGACCTCGTGGTCACGGAACTTCATCAGGAGTTTGCCCTGAACCACGAGAAACATCTCATCTTCCACATCGTGGTGGTGCCATACAAACTCCCCCTGTAGCTTGGCGAGTTTCACCACTTGCCCATTCAGTCTAGCAACGACTTTGGGGCTCCAGTAGTCGTCAAAGAGGCTAAACTTCTGGGCAAGGTTGACCTTAGCTTGGGGCAACCGGGTTATCACTGGATACTCTCGACCGTCTCCGGATCTACGATGAGTGCGGGTCGACCCTCGAACTCACGAAATATCTCCTCATCCAGTTCCACACCGAACTCCTCCTCGAAGGTCACTCGATCGAACTCGCGAACCGTGCCCTGTGTGCGCAGTTGGCCCCCTTCGACCACGAGGCCCTCGTCAAAGGCTGCTGTCCCAGAACTCAGGATCAATGTATCTTCTTCTCCGAGTGTAAATGCCGTTGGGCTGATAATGCGATTGACCTCATCCTCCACCACCACGGTCCGATCATATAACCCTTGGGGGCTCGCCTCTAACGTGGCCAGCGACATTGGAAGCTCCGTCTCGACCTCTTCCACTTCGTCACCAATATCGGTGCCCTCAGTTTCTTCCATAGCGCTTTCTGCGTCGGCGAAGGGCTCATCGCTCTCTAGTAGATCCTCTTCGTCAACCACTTCCTGATCCTGGGCCAGAACTCCCTCATCTGCGTCGCCAAAGACACTTCCCTCTCCTGGGACCGATACTTCCTCGATGGGTGTGTCCTCATCCAGTTCATCCCCTTCCTCCCCGCTACATGCTACTAATAGTAGGCCAAGCAGTAGGAGTAGTAGCAAGGTAAAGCGCTTCTGTCTCCTCATCTTATTCTCCCTCATTCACTTGATAGCTGTGAGAGTGATACAAGGTAAATCTCTCAACCACCCTCCTTTCTATACACAGCATGTATAGTGCCGTTGAACGTGACGGCTCAGGATGGTGACCTGCAGGGAGCAAGATGCCCCACCTATAACCTATAATATAAAGGTGGGGCGTTTTTGGACAGAGTGAGGGTAGGCTGCGTTAATGGCCCGGGACGGGAAGCCAGTCGCGCGTCAGAAAGTCGGTCATGGTGATCAGGAGCAGGATCAATAACCAGAAAAAACCGACCGACACGAAGAGCTTAGTGAGCGCAGTGCTGTGAATGACGTGCATGAAATATAGGATGATCAGTATCGTCTTGATCACCGCGATCCCGATCGCCACGGGGTAGGTGAGTACACCCAGCTCGACATAGGTTACTGCGATCGAGATGACAAGGAGCCCCAGCAGCGCGAGGAAGACCAAGAAGTAGGTTTTCTCAGAGATGATATGCTCTGCGTGTCCGTGTTCGTGTCCGTGTTCGTGTTCGCGTTCGTATTCCATAATTATCAGATGAGCAGATAGAGAACCGGATATAGGAAGACCCACACCACATCGATGAAATGCCAGTAGAGACCGATCAACTCGACCGGTGCGTAGTACTCGGCAGAGAATTTGTTACGCCAGGCCATAAAGGCGATCGCCGCCAGGAGCACCATACCGATGATCATGTGCGTGGCATGGAGGCCGGTCATTGTGAAGTAGAGGGAGAAGAAGATATAGGCTGGGCCAGCATGCTCCGGAGCCCCCTCCCATATAAAGCGCAATCCCGGCACCAGTGCCTCTTCGTACTCGTGGTACCACTCGTAACCTTTGATGCCAAGAAAGATCGAGCCGAGCACGATGGTCGCGAGCAAAAATAGGGCCGCACGCCGGCTGTTTCCTGTTTGGGCAGCATGGACGGCGAGCGCTATGGTAAAACTGCTACAGAGTAGCACCGCAGTATTGACGCCAGCCACCAGGAATTGCAGGTGCTCTGCCGCTGCCACAAAGGCTTCCGGATAGCCAATACGGTAGACCTGGAAGACGAGAAAGAGGCCGCCGAATAGCATGATCTCCGTCGCCAGGAAGAGCCACATGCCCAGCGTGACCGCCTCCTGCTGCTGTTCCAGATCTTCAAAGTGATGCGCTAGATGGGGATTACGCTCAGTGTGAATCTCAGCCATGATTATAGCTCCTCTTCAAGACGGAACTTGCCGCGCTCCACATCAATCTCATCCCCGAGCTCGTACGCGTAGGGTGGCTCCGTCACGACGGGAGTCTTCGAGAAGTTATGGGTCGGCGGCGGCGAGGAGGTCTGCCACTCCAGTCCTGTCGCCCCCCACGGGTTATCCTCCGCCTTCTCTCCATAGCGAAGGGACCAGAGAAAGTAGGTCAATGGGAAGATCAACCCCACCGCGAGGATGGAGGCACCGGCTGTGGACAGCACGTGCAATACCTGAAACTCTTCCGCATACATGCCGTAGCGGCGGGGATTCCCCATGTGGCCGAGCAGGAACTGCGGGAAGAAGGCTAGGTTGAACCCGACGAAGACCAAGACTGCCGAGACACGCCCCAACATATCGGGATACATGCGCCCCGTCATCTTGGGCCACCAGAAGTGGAGGCCGCCCAGGTAGCCCATCAGCGCACCGGCAACCATGATGTAGTGGAAGTGGGCAACGATGTAGTAGGTATCATGGAGTGGTACGTCCATTCCCAGCATCGCCAGCGCAAGACCCGTCAGCCCTCCGATGGTAAAGACACCGATAAAGCCGAGCGCGTAGAGCATCGGCGTCTCCCAAGAGATGGAGCCCTTGTAGAGGGTCGCCGTCCAGTTAAACACCTTGACGGCGGAAGGGATGGCAATGAAGACCGTCAGCAGCGAGAAGACCATGCCGCTGTACACGGAGATACCGGCGACGAACATGTGGTGTGCCCAGCCCTCGAACCCGAGCACGGCGATGGCGAGGCTCGCCAGGGCGACGAAGTGGTAGCCGAACAGTTGCCTGCGAGAGAAGCAGGGGACCAGCTCGCTGATAACCCCCAGGCTCGGCAGGATCATGATATAGACTGCCGGGTGAGAGTAGAACCAGAAGAGATGCTGGAAGAGCACGGGGTCACCCCCCAAGTTCGGATCGAAGATCCCGATCGCAAAGACGCGCTCCAGCGCGATCAGAATTATGGTGATCGCAATGACCGGCGTTCCCAGCACCATGATGATACTCGTGGCGTAGTTCGCCCAGACGAAGAGCGGCAGCCGGAACCAAGTGAGCCCCGGCGCACGCATCTTGTGGGTGGTGACGATAAAGTTTATCCCGGTAAAGATAGTGGAGAAACCGGCAATGAAGATACCCAGTCCCATCAAGAGCACGTAGGAGTTCGAGTAGGTCGTACTGTAGGGCGTGTAGAAGGTCCACCCGGTGTCCACACCACCCAGGATCATCGACGCGATGGCCAAGAGAGCCCCAAACATAAAGACATACCAGCTTGCCAGGTTTAACCTCGGAAATGCCAGATCTCTTGCCCCAATCATGAGGGGGAGCAGGAAGTTGCCAAGGACTGCTGGCACCGACGGGATGAGGAAGAAGAATACCATGATCGTCCCGTGCAGGGTGAATAGGCGGTTGTATGTATCGAGATCCACCAAGTCTGCCTCGGGTGTCAGGAGTTCCCAGCGCATCAAGACCGCGGCGAGCCCACCAATGATGAAGAGGCCGCTGATCGAGATCAGGTACAGGATAGCGATTCGTTTGTGATCGACGGTCAGGAGCCAGGACTTTACGGTATAGGCGGTATTGATATAGTTTCTTCGTATCTGAGGTAGGGAAGCTACAGCCATCAATTATTCTCCTTCTGTACCCTCGTCTATCGTTCCGAGGGCCCTGATGTATTCAACCAGGGCTATGATCTGCTCCTCATCGACCTGGCCCTCATAGGTCGGCATCACGCTAGGATAGCCGGCAACGATCTGGGCGTTGGGCTCGACGATCGAGCGGCGAATATATTCCTCATCCGCGGTTACCGTCCCGCCATCCTCTAGCTGTCTTGGCTCTCCGTAGATACCGACAAGCGAGGGACCCACACCCTCTCCACCCGGTAAGTGGCAGCTCGAGCACCCCAGATCCACAAAGAGCTCTTGACCGGCGGCAGCCAGCCCCTCTAATGCGACATCGTCCTGAGCGGTGTCTGTCTCCGTTCCACCCAATACGCGACCCGCTACGTTGGGTGGGTTGTTCGCAGCCAGCCAGGCCTCGTAATCTGCCGGGGCCATCGCTATTACGCTGCCGATCATCCGAGCGTGCTCACTGCCGCAGTACTCCGTACAGAAGAGGTGATACTCGCCTGGCTCTGTGGCCTCGAACCAGACCGACGTAAATCGGCCCGGTAGCACATCATACTTGATGCGAAAGGCTGGAATAAAGAAGGAGTGTATGACATCCTGAGAGGTCATGGTGAGCCGGACTGGGCGACCTGTCGGCACGTGCAACTGGTTGATCTCCCGCGCGCCGGAAGCATGTTGTATCTTCCACATCCACTGCTTCCCAATCACATACACATCAAGCGCCCCTTCCGGCGGCCGCATCATCTCGAAGTACATATCGGTCGCCCACACAAAGACCCCGAGAGCGATGGCCAGCGGGATGACGATCCAGGACACCTCCAGTAGCAACGAGGTATGGGGTGGATGGGAGCGATCCACGTTCGCCCCGCGACGGTAGCGAATGGCGAAGAAGGTGATTAAGACAGCAACACCACCGGCAAAGATCACACCAAGCCCAATGAGAACCAGTGCCAAGAGGTCATTCTCAGGAGCGAAGGTTGACGCCTGTGGGGGAAAGAACGGCAGATTGAATTCCATAGTCCCTTACTTACTCCACGAAGTTGCGTATCGAAACAGCAGTTCTATCTCCGAATCTCACACGACCGCTTTCTGTGGTGGGCCCGGCGGGTTGCCCCCACTGCCACGGCGTAGCAACAGCGCAATCGCGGCACCGAGAACCACGACGGTGACGATACCCGCTAACCGCAGCACGTTTACGATGGCAAGGGTGTACTTGCCAACTTGAGGGTCATATTGGAAACAGAGCAGAATAAGTTGATCGATCGCTGAGCCGATCTTACTGCTAGCGGCATCGATCAGCGCGAGTCGTAGGTCGCTCGGGTCGTACTCGATCCCGAACGCGTAGCGTGCGATCTTCCCTTGCGGGGTAAGAATGGTGATGCCACTGGCGTGGGCGTACTGCTCCCTCTCGGTGTCATAACCATATCGGAAACCGACTGCCTTTGATAGGGCCTCAATTTCCTCTTTCTCGCCCGTGAGGAAGTGCATCCCCTGCTCTGCTGTGGGTCGATCATACCACGCCACGTACTGGCGCTTGGTGTGCTCGGCAACCGCCGACCCTTCGGTCGGATCGATGCTCACCACGAGCAGATCGTATTCCTGGCCGATATCAAAATCGTCGATCGCCGAGAGGCTCTTGACGAGGCCATCGCGAGTTAGTGGGCAGAGATTGGGGCATTCATAGTAACCCAGAAGCAGGATGACCGGCTTCTGGGAGAAAAAATCGGTCAGGCGAACCGAGTTGCCATCCTCGTCACGGAAGGGGAGATCCAGCGGTACCTGCGCGTTCAGTCGTTGGTCGAAGGCTACCTCGTTGATGAACTTTTCCTGTGCTGGGTCGCCCGCTAGGACCGGAGGTGGTAAAAGAGAAAGGATAAGGAGTGCAAGCAAGAACACGATATGCAGGGAACCTAATACCGTTCCCCGAGTAGCTCTACCAACAGAAAACATCCCTCTCACATCCCTCCCGTTCTATCTCTCCGATAATCTTCATCCTACTCTGTCCCAAGCGACTTGATGTAGGCGACCAGCTGCGACAACTCCTCATCGTCAACCCGCCCCTCGTAGGCAGGCATGACCGCTGGGTATCCCTCCACGATCTGTGCATTGGGTTGCAAGATGGAACGAATCAGGTACTCCTCATCCACCAGTACCGTCTCGCCGTCCTCTAGCTCCTCCCGCTCGCCGTAGATGCCGACCAAGGATGGGCCTACACCCTCTCCCTCTGGCAAGTGACAACCAGCACAGCCGAGATCCTCAAACAGCGCCTCGCCCGCCTCCACGTCTTCCGGGTCCAGCTCTTCCTCTTCCGCCTCGATTATCTCTTCCTCCTCGGCCTCATCTGGTGCCTCGACTACCTCTTCTTCCGCCTCGGCCTCCTCCGCAGTATCTTCCGCATCTCCAGGTACAACCCGCCCCTGCTCGGCGATCAATTCCATGGCACGGTCGATGGGGATGCGGGCCACGCCCGCCTCCTCATCGATAACCTCGTAGTTACCGAGCAATGCCTCCTCGCGCGCCCGCAGCTCGGCCATGTCGAGTTGCGGCGCACTCTGCAGGCGCGGTGGAGGTGGCTCCGCTAACTCCCCTGTCGCGAGTGCGGAGAGAGGTCGATCCGCCTGTGCAGCGCGATCGGCGAGCAGACCAAATGCTGCGCAGGCCGCTGCTAATAGCAGGATGACTAATACCACGCCGCCAGCAGTGAACCACGCAATCGTGGGGACGCTGAAATCACTCGTTTCATAGCCCGGTTCAACCGGCTCCTCAGGGACGTACCCCTGGGCTACCGGTACGGGCGTCCCACTCTCAGCCCGCTCACGCGGCGTCCCCGGGGGCAGTTTCGATTGTTCCATGCTCAGCAGGTTCCTCTAACTTTGGATCGTTCACATAGACGAGTGGCCTCGCCGCTAGTTGCCAGAAAAAGACTCCGATCACGAGACCCCCTATTGCGACAGGCGCTACCAGGTCCAACCAGTGGAGATGAAACCCCTCCGGGTAGAATGAGGGCGCGACCACCCAGAAGGTCTCGACCAGTCGCATAAAGAGCACGAACAGGGCGATCCCCGCCAGGAGCCGCGCGTTCCGTTTGATATCGCGGAAGATGAGCAGGGTAAAGGGAACCGCAAAGTGGAAGATGACAATAGCTACTGCCACCAAAGCCCATCCCCCTGCTTGCCGACGCAGGTACCAGGTAATCTCCTCAGGTAAGTTACCCGACCAGATCAAGAGAAACTGGGAGACGTGCGTGTAGGTCCATACCAAAATCGCCGCTAACAGAAGGCTTCCATAATCGTTGAAGAGCTCTGGCGTCACCACGCCCTCCACCGGCTCTCGGTTGCCAAGCCATCGAGTAACAGCCACCACGAAGGCAAAGGCCGTTAGCGCCCATCCCGCCGTGATCAGCAAGCCGTAAATTGTTGAGAACCAGTGGGGCTCGAGTGACATGAGCCAGTCGAAGGCCGCGAAGGAGGTGGTGAGACCGAAGAAGACCAGCCCTGGAGCACTCATTACACGAAGCGAACGAGCCACCACCGGGTCCCCCTCGGTCCGCTCCAGTTCCGTCCCCCATCGGTTGAGCAGAACCAGTACGACCAACCATACCGCCCAGTAGAAGATGGTGCGCCCAATGAAGAACGGGGTATTCAGCCAAGGCCGTTTGTACTGTAGAAGCGGATCTTCCGCCACGACGTCCAAATGGGTCCACTCATATAGGGCATGCATCCCAATCGGTAACAGGAGCGGGATGAAGAGCAGTGCCATGAGAGGCAACGTATTAGCCCCCGCCTCAAGTACGGGTCGTAATACAGCGCTCCACGCCCCACCCGCGAGATGGTGAATCAGCAGGAAAGCCAGGCAGCCGATACCGATACCAAACCAGAAAGTGTAGGCGAAGAGGTAAGAGTGGAAGAACTGCTCGGGATCAAAGAAAACTCCAATCAACAGGAGCAAGACGGCTACGCCGCCTACGATAAGTGCGCCCCGCTGAAAGCGGTTAAATTGATCACGCAGGTCGTCATAGTCACGCTCGATCATGGTGTACTATCCCCCAGGGCTGCGCGCTCCTCTATCGGTATATCCTCCACCGCCGCGTTCTGGCTCAACTGTAATGCACGGATATAAGCCACGATAGCCCAGCGCTCGGCTGGCGGCACGCGCGAGGCGTAGGGATACATCACGCCGATACCGTTCGTGATCACGTTGTAGAGGTGGCTATCTGGCACATCACGCAGGCGCTGCTCATGCAAGGAGGAAGGAGGCGGGAAACCACGCTGGACGATCATGCCGTTGCCGTAGCCCGCGAAGCCGTGACAGGGGGAGCAGAAAATATCGTAGCGCTCCTGTCCCTCTGCCAGCAGTTCCGCCGTAACCGGCAAGGGAGAGAGTTCCCCCCGATCTCCGACCATTCCCTCTTCAAAGAGCTGCGCGACATCGAGAGGCGCCCGCGCAATGACGCCGGAGTCGATGCCTTCACGGGAAACGGTGTTTGGAATGAGATCTCGAGCGCATTTTCCGTCATCGAAAAACTCGCTTGCTTCCAGCGGCTCGCAGCGTGGCTGGTCGGCCATCCGCTGCTTCGGCAAACGTGCCGTACACCCCGTCATAAAGAGGCACAGAAAGAGAGCAAGTAAGTAAGCTGGTCTCGGCACAACAGGTATTTTCCATGGAAAAGAGATCGGTATCATGGCTCAAGTAGCACTCGCTGAAGAATTTGCTGAAGACGAGGTCGTCACGGCTCCACCACCGAGATCTCGTCAGGCCCCAGGCTTTCTAGGAAGCTCCAAGTCTGCTCGAAGTCGAATTTCGGATCGGTTGCCTCGATAGCCAAAAAGAAGCGGTCCTGACTTGCCAGGGAGAAGCGTGGCACGTTGAAGAGTGGGTGGTAGGGCTGCGGCAACCCGTTGAGGGCCAACATACCAAAAACGGCACCAAAGGCGGCGAAGAGCACTGTCATCTCGAAGGTGACCGGGATCCAGGCGGGCCAACTCACCAGTGGGCGGCCACCCACGTTGAGCGGGTAGGCAAGGACCGAGATGTAGTACTGCATCAGGTAGCCAATGATTGCACCGATGAGGCCGCCGATTAGGGTGATGAGCGGCATATGGGAGCGGTGAAACCCCATTGCTTCCGCCAGGTGATGGACAGGAAACGGGGAATACGCATCCATATTGCGATACCCAGCCTCGTACGCCAGCCCAGCCGCTTCCACCAGTTCGTCCGGCGTGTCGAACTCTGCTACCAAGCCGTAAATGTCAAGAGTATCCGTCATCTCTTCCATCGCATCAATCTCCCGTCACGGGTACGCGCCCACTGTCGGACACAGGCCCTTCCGATGCCGCCGTCGCACCCTCTTTCTCCGACACCAACTCTCGCATCTCGAAGATAGAGATGACCGGCAGGATGCGGACGAAGAGGAAGAGTAATGTGAGGAAAAGGCCGATGGTGCCAAGATAGGTCAGCCAGTCCCAGATAGTCGGCTCATACAGTCCCCATGAAGAGGTCAGATAATCTTGCGCCAAGCTACTGACGACGATGATGAAGCGTTCAAGCCACATCCCGATGCTGACGGCAATGGACACAATAAAGAGGACCCACGTGTTACGGCGCAGCCGCTTGGACCAGAACAACTGTGGGAAAAGAACATTGGCGATGAGCATGCCCCAGTAGTAGGCAGCATAGGGTCCGAAAAGGCGATTGAGCGCTGCCGCAATTTCAAACTGATTCCCACTGTAGAAGGCACCGAACATCTCGGTAATGTAGCCATAGGCAACGACCAAACCGCTCGTGAGCAGGACCTTTGCCATGTTCTCCAAATGACGCAGCGTGATGAAATCTTCCAGATCGTAAATGGCGCGCAGCGGGATCGCGATGATCAATACCATAGCGAAGCCAGCGAAGATGGCGCCTGCGACAAAGAAGGGCGGAAAGACCGTGGAGTGCCAGCCTGGAACAATACCAACAGCAAAGTCGAAGCTCACGATGGTGTGAACCGAGATCACCAGCGGCGTGGCGAGCGCGGCGAGCAGGTAGTAGGTGCGCTGGTAGCGCAGCCAGTGCCTGGCAGAACCGCGCCAGCCCAGCGCCGGCAAGCCGTAGGCAATCTTAGCGAAGCGATTCTGCGCACGGTCACGCAGTGTAGCCAGATCGGGAACCAGACCAACATACCAGAAGAGAAGCGACACCGTGGAGTAGGCAGTGACCGCAAAGACGTCCCACACCAGCGGGCTGCGGAATTGTGGCCAAACACCAGTTGCCGCCGGGTAGGGAAAGAGCCAGTAGAAGTACCAGGGCCGACCCAGGTGGAGGATCGGGTAGAGACCCGCGCAGGCCACGGCAAAGAGTGTCATTGCTTCTGCAAAACGGTTGATCGAGGTACGCCACTCCTGTCGGAGGAGCAGTAGGATCGCCGAGATCAAGGTGCCGGCGTGTCCGATCCCGATCCACCAGACAAAGTTGATGATAGCGAAGCCCCAGGCGACCGGGATCTGGATTCCCCAGATCCCGACCCCCCGTACTAGAAGATAGGTGATCGACAGGAGCAGTAGCTGCAGCAGGGCGAAAGAGATCAGAAACCCGATCCACCACCCTTTTTGGATGCCGCCTCGGAGGACGATGGAGCTGATCCTATCGGTGAGTGATTCATAGGTGTGACCCGGCGCGACCACAGGAACCGGCCTATACTTGTCGAGGGCCGCTTCCCTCCGACGCTCTTCACGTGTGGTATCCATGGTTACACACTTTCCTCTTCAATCAACGTAGGGTTCGGATTGCGTAGTGCCGCTAGATAGGTCGTGCGTGGCTGCGTATTCAACTCACCCAGGAGGGTATAGTTCAACGGAGATGCCTTCAATTGTGCGACCAGGGTGTCGGGGTCCGCAATATCGCCAAAGATGATCGCTCGGGTCGGACATGCAGCCTGGCAGGCTGTTACAACTTCCCCATCCCGGATGGGGCGGTCCTCCACCCGTGCCTGGGCCCATGCCGCGTTGATGCGCTGAACACAGTAGCTGCACTTCTCCATCACGCCACGACTGCGCACCGTCACATCCGGGTTTTGTAAGAGTTTTAGGACCGGTGTATCTTCGTAGTCGGTGTAGGAGAGGAAGTTAAAGCGCCGGACCTTGTATGGACAGTTGTTGGAGCAATACCGGGTGCCCACACAACGGTTGTAGGTCATCTGGTTCAATCCCTCGCTGCTGTGCGTTGTCGCTGCCACCGGGCATACCACCTCACATGGCGCTTTCTCGCAATGCATGCAGAGCATCGGCTGAAAGTAGGTTTCCGGATTCCCCAACTCGCCCGTATAGTAACGATCCACACGCAGCCAGTGCATCTCGCGGTGGTTTAACACCTCCTCCTTGCCTACGACAGGAATGTTGTTCTCAGACTGGCAGGCGACGACGCAGGCATTACAGCCAATGCAGGCGGTGATATCGATCGCCATCCCCCAGGCGTAGGAGTCATATTCCCATTCAGGGTAGAGGGAAATGTCCGGATGCTCCTCCTCCTCCACGAAATGGGGCTCCTCAAGGTACTCGGCAAACGTTCCGCGCCGGACGTGATCGCGTCCCTCCATAGACCAATGGTGCTGGGTGGTGGCAAGCGGATACTCTTCGCCTGTTTTCTCGATCTGTAGACCCGAACCGAACCAGGGTGTTTCAGTCGTGCGGAGCTGGTACGCATTAAAGCCCTGTTCGCCTGCGACGCGCCCACCCCGGAGGCGACCGTAACCTAGATAGACGGTCACGGTGTTCTCCGGGTGGCCTGGCAGGAGGAAGACAGGCGCTTCCACAACCCCGCCTCGGAAGCGCAGCTCTACGACATCCTCGTTTGTTACATCATGTGCTTGGGCAGTAAGTGGGCTGATTAGCGCTGCATTATCCCATGTCAGCTTCGTTAGATGCTTGGGCAGCTCCTGCAGCCACGCGTTGTTGGCGAAGCGCCCGTCCCATATTGACGGATCAGGCCGGAAGATCAACTCCAATCCCTCGATCTCCTCCCCCACATCCTCCCGTGCCTGGAGCTCATCCAGTGCCAACTGAACCGACATAGGAGGACTGGCGGTCTCCGGCACAATCCCAGTAAAGAGCACAGTCTCCCAGAAGCGCTCAAACTCGTCCTCGCCGACATCAACCTGCCCCTGCCAGAAGCTACGCACCAGCTCATACGCATCGAGGTCCCTTTCCCCCATCAGGATGCCAAGGACCTCGTGGATGGAGCGGGTACGGTATAACGGCTCGATCAGCGGCTGGAGGATCGTCGCTGTGCCGTCGTAGGCCCGCGCATCGCTCCAGATTTCAAGGAAGTGGCTCTGCGGGAGGTGCCAATGCGACAGGAAGGCGGTTTCATCCCGATACAGTCCGAGGTGGACGCGTAGATCAACGTTCTCTAGTGCCCCGGCAAAGTCCAAGTCGGCAGGCGCATAGTAGACCGGGTTAGCACCCAGGATGAACAAAACATCCACCTCGCCCGCTGCCATCGCCGCGACCAGTTCCGCCAGCGACTCGCTCTGGTCAACCGGGACCGCCTCGACCGGCTCAATGTAGTAAAGTGTGTTCCCTATGTTATCCAACGCATCATTCATGGCATGTGCCAGAGCGTGGACGACCGGCGGCTGATAATCCCCAGCGATCACAATACTCTGGCCGCGATTCTCGAGCAGATCGTCGGCTATCGCGCGGATCCACCTCTCGACCCCTTCCGGCAGGCGTGCCAGGCTCGCCTCAGCTGCCGTCGTATCCACCGCTTCCACCCCCAGCACCGATGCCAGGACGCGCGCAAAGTCCTCAATCTGACTAGCCCGTAGCGGCATCCGATGGTCTGCCTTAGCTCCCGTGATGGTCGAACTGCTCTCGACCACATACAGCCGATTCATCCCCTCCAATTCAGCCCGCACCGCCCTCCGCCTGATGAAATCATATGCGTAGCGCACCGTGACCGGGTCATCAAAGAGAAAGTTGGAATCGAGAGAGAGAACCACGCTGGCCTCGTCGAACTGGTAGATCGGTTCCACTGGCTCTCCGAACGCAAGGCGTGCCCCGTTCAGGACGTTGTCGTGGTTCACCGGTTCGTAGCGATGCCACCTAGCCTCGGGGTAGAGGTCGAGCAAGTCGGCCATCTGGGCTATTAGCGTGGGGGAGGTGACCGTCTCCGTGAGGATGCGTAACCCCCCTCCGCCTGTCGCCTGCAGTCGCTCCACCACGGGTCCGATCTCCTCGAGGAAGCGCTCCCAAGTAGCGATCCGATCAACATTTGTTACCACTTGTGAGCGATCTGGGTCATAGAGCGTTAGAATGGAGGCCTGGGTCTGGGCAGTGGTGGCACCCAGACTCGCCGGATGGTTAGGATTCCCCTCGATCTTGGTCGGCCGCCCGATGTGGCTCTCCACGAGGATACCCGACGCATAGCCTCCCATCGTCGCAGCTGTGGCAAAGAAACGAGGTTCTCCCGGAAGGAGCTCTTCCGGTTGCTGGACGTAGGGCACGATCCTTTCCCGATCCTGGGTCGGTTGCCCACAAGCAGTCAACCCGGCCAAAGCGAGCGACGCGCCCATTAGCTTTAGGAAGTTGCGCCGGCTCATTCCGTCCACCCACTCAGATGCCTGTCGGGGGAACTCGCGGTAGAGGAACTCTTGAAACTCTGGAGTTTCAGCCAATTCTTCCAGACTTCGCCAGAAAGTTTTGCCACGCTGCTCCGCTAGACGGATACGAATCGCCTCAATGTCCAATGCTTGCTTTTGGGTATCGCTCATGCTTGATGGTTGTCCTTCACTCTTGCCTTTCCCGTACATACTTAGCAAATGTAGCTGAACTTATACGATATACAAGAGCCTCTAATTGTGACAGGCATCACAATCCAACAAGCGCTCTACGTCGAGGTGATGATCACGCACCAGTCGTGGCCCAAGAACCTCCTGTGGTTCGACCGGCTCATACCCAAAGGTGAATACCTCATCACGAGGTCGGATATACTCCGCCGGGTCGCCGTGACAGCGCAGACACCAGCCCATCGTCATCGACTCCGCCTTCCACATGAGCGGCATCTGGTCGACGCGGCCGTGACAGGACTCGCATCCGATGCCTGCTGTCACATGAATATTGTGGTTGAAGTAGACGAAATCAGCCAGATCGTGGACCCGGTTCCACGCAATGGGGATTCCCGTCTCCCAGCTAAGTCGAACCGGCTCTAACATTTCGGCATTCGTCCATATCTGAGAATGGCACGTCATGCAGGTCTCGGTGGACGGCATGCCAGCAAAGGACGACTTCTCCACCGTGTTGTGGCAGTAGCGGCAGTCGATGCCCAGACCACTAACGTGATGCTCGTGGCTGAACTGCACCGGCTGCTCGATTGGGAAGCCGACGGCCGTCGCGTACTGGGAGCGCGCGAGCAGGATGAGTAGCCACAGACCGCCACCGATGATAAAGATGCCGCCGAAGATGCTTACTTTGGAGATGGTATTCGTACTAGGATGGAAGATCTGACCCATTGCATTGCCTTTAGAGGTAGGGTTCCACAAGGAATCTCACTTATATGCTGTAGCGAATCTCCTAAGCAGGAAGAATTCTCACAATTCGACTGGGAACAGGAGCAAGTCAGTGTTTGTTCCTCTGTAGCGAAGCATCGCACTGCCGGGTAGCACGAATGATGCCACTACTTACAAGGGATGACATCGTTGTCCGGTGTATTCGTTGCTTGACCTAAGGAGCACAACGACTTGCTTCGCGCACGCTGCGATGCACTCCATCGCCAAGCACAGTTCGCCGGGTTGGCCTTCTGTTGTTGTACTCATCCTGCTTGAGGACGAATCGGGGTAGGCAAAGGAAGAGGAGGCATCGTCAATCATATGACATAGCACTTACGTACACTAGTGTTTAAGGTCAGTAGCATTGGTGACAAATGTCATCACACAAATGAGCAATTCGTTACTTGCTTCCTTTTCCTATGGGCAATTGTAAACGGTTACATCATAAAAGACAATCTGTCAGAACGCAACTATCCTCCGTCAACTTCCCGGCTATCCCATCTTAAGTCATAGGAGAACGTTTGACAATCCCCTTCAAGCCGCTACACTACCTGCCAAGCGAATACACTGTAATCTCATCCAGAGGGGGGGAGGGACCGGCCCTGCGAACCCCCGGCAACCAGCCGCCGTGGACGTCTGCGGTTAGGTGCCAATTCCGGCAGGTAGCGCCGAAGTCTCGGTTGCGCCGCCTGAAAGATGAGAGGTCCAGCATTGTTGCGATACTGGCAGTTGCGGCCTCTCATCATGTGTGAGAGGCCTTTTATTTTGGAGACTGGCGATTAGAGAGTAGAAATTGGAGATTTGGTCACGGCGAATCTCCAATCTCTAGTCTCTCTCCGGGAGATGGCAGATACCATGGACAGCGTATATCTTGATGTTCTAAGAAACCGTGCCCTCGTCTTCGATGGGGCAATGGGCACTTCCATCCAGCAGTTGGAGCTAGCAGCAGAGGATTATGGTGGGGCCCAGTATGAGGGGTGTAACGATTACCTCGTCATCACCAGGCCAGAGGTCATCAAGCCCATCCATCGCTCCTTCATGGAGGTTGGCTGCGATGTGCTGGAGACCGATACCTTCCGCGCCAATCGACAGACCATGAAAGAGTATGGCCTTGAGGATCGCATCATCGAGATCAATCAAGTGGCAGCACAACTGGCGCGCTCGGTCGCGGACGAGTTCTCGACACCTGATAAGCCACGATTTGTCGCAGGCTCCATTGGCCCCACCGGCATGCTCCCCTCCACCAACGATCCCGTCCTCTCCAATATCACCTACCAGGAACTGGCAGAGATCTTCCGTGAGCAGGCAATGGGGTTGCTCCGTGGCGGCGTGCATGTGCTGCTTGTCGAGACCTCGCAGGATATTCTAGAGGTCAAGGCGGCGGTCGAGGGGTTGAAGCGGGCGATGCACGCCGAGGGGCGGCGCGTGCCGATGCAGATTCAGGTCTCGCTGGACACGAGCGGTCGCATGCTCCTCGGAACGGATATTGGCGCAGTGCTGGCTATCCTGGAGTCCCTGGATATCGACATCATCGGCATCAACTGCTCCACAGGTCCTGACTACATGCGCGAGCCGGTCCGCTATCTGACCTCTCACACCCGCCTGCCCATCTCGGTGATCCCAAATGCAGGGCTACCATTGAATGTGGATGGCTGCGCCATCTACCCGATGAAGCCGGTCCCCATGGCCGAGCAGTTGGCCGAGTTCATCCACGAGTTCGGCGTCAACATCGTCGGCGGATGCTGTGGCACGACCCCGGAACATTTGGAGGAGATCGTCCAGCGAGTGCAGGGCGTCGACCCATGGGCACGGCGCCCCACGGAGATCGATGACCAACCGCGTCTCGCGAGCGCCATACGTGCTACCGAGATGGCCCAGGAACCGCGCCCGCTCATGGTCGGCGAGCGCGTCAACACCCTCGGCTCCCGCAAGGTCAGACGCCTCCTTCTTAACGACGAGTACGATCCTGTGCTCGATATCGCGCGCGACCAAGTAGAGGGAGGGGCGCATGTGCTCGACGTCTGTGTCGCGACGACGGAGCGCACGGACGAGGATGAGCAGATGCACACCCTCGTCAAGATGCTCCAGCAGGGTGTGGATGCACCACTGGTCATCGATACTACCGAGCCGGAGGTGATGCAAGTCGCACTGGAAAATAACCCCGGGCGAGCTATCCTGAACTCTGTTCACCTCGAATCCGGCCCCGCAAAGCTGGAGCGCGTCGCTGCGCTGGCGCGCCAGCACGGCGCGGCGATGGTAGCAATGTGCATCGACGAGCAGGGACAGGCGGAAACCGCCCAGCGGAAATACGAGGTGGCGTCCCGCATCTACGACCTCGTCGTAAACGAGTACGGCATGCCGCCTCATACCCTCGTCTTCGATACTCTCGTCTTCCCCATCACGACGGGGCAAGAGCAGTACCGCAACGCAGCGAGAGAAGTTCTGGATGCTATCCGGCGCATCAAGGGGGAGCTGCCGGGTGTCTTCACCATCCTCGGCATCTCTAACGTCTCCTTCGGTCTCAAGCCCGCCGCGCGTCACATTCTCAATTCCGTCTTCCTCCATCACGCGGTCGAGACCGGGCTCGACATGGCCATCGTCAACCCGAACCACGTCAAGCCCTACGCCGAGATTTCCGCCGAGCACCGCGCGCTGATGGATGATCTCATCTTCAATCGCGATGAGGATGCCCTAGCCCGCGTCATCGAAGCATTCGAGGAGTACGAGGCGCGGGAAGACGCCAAAGCCGACCCGACCGAGGGCATGAGCGTCTTCGAACGCGTCTACTGGCGCATCCTCCACCGTAAAAAAGATGGCATCGAGGCGGACATCGATGAGGCCGTCACGACGGCCCTGCAGTTGGGTCTAAGGGGCGACGATCCGGTGCTGGAGTCCGTGGAGCGGAGAGTAGAGAGCGGAGAGCGAGGTGCGGAGGAGCCGTTACGTGGTACGCAATATGCGATAGATGACCCTACGGTAACGAACGACCACGCAGTGTGGCTGCTAAACCAAGTGTTGCTCCCCGCAATGAAAGAAGTGGGTGACAAGTTCGGCGCGGGCGAGTTGATTCTGCCCTTCGTGCTACAGAGTGCTGAGGCGATGAAGAAGGCCGTCTCGCACCTTGAGACCTACCTGGAGAAGATGGAGGGCGCAACCAAGGGTACCGTTATCCTCGCTACTGTCTTCGGCGACGTGCATGACATCGGCAAGAATCTCGTCGGTACCATTCTGGAGAACAACGGCTACACAGTAGTAGACCTGGGCAAGCAGGTGCCGGCCAATACTATCATTGACGCGGCGGTGGAGCATGACGCGACGGCGGTCGGTCTCAGCGCGTTGCTCGTCTCTACCTCCAAGCAGATGCCAATCGTCGTCAGCGAGATGTACAAGCGCGGCCTCAAGTTTCCCGTGCTCATCGGCGGAGCCGCCATCAACCGCCGCTTTGGCTACCGTGCCCTCTTCGTCGAGCCAGAGGTGCCCTATGAGCCAGGCGTTTTCTACTGTACCGATGCCTTTGAAGGCCTCGCCACCATGGACCAACTCGTCAGCCCGAACCGTGGTGAGTTCGTGCACAACCTCTATCAAGAAGCCCGTACTGGGCTGGAGCGGGCAGCGGACCTGGCCGAGAAGCGGGAGCGGATGGCCGCCAAGATCGCTGACACCCAGTCCGCCGTCCCGCATCTGCCCAAAGAGCAGATCCCTACACCCCCGTTCTGGGGTGCCACCGTCGTACCGCCCCGAGCCATCGCGCTCCACGAGGTGTGGGAGCACTTTGACCTCGAGACCCTCTACCGCCTCCACTGGGGCGGACGCGGGCGGCGCGGCGAGGAGTGGGAGGAATTGGTCCAGGGTACCTTCGAGCCGAAACTACGTGGGTACCAGGAAGAGCTGGCACGCACCCGTTGGCTTGACCTCGGCATCGTCTACGGCTACTTCCCTGCTCAAAGCGAGGACGACAGCGTCATCGTCTACGACCCCAAAGACCACGCCCGGGAACTCTTCCGTTGGGAGTTCCCGCGCCAGGAGGGACGCCTCGGCCTCTGCCTCAGCGACTATATCGCGTCAAAAGGTAGCGACATCATGGACGTCCTCCCGCTCCAGATCGTGACTGCCGGCCCTCAGGCAACCGAACGCCTCGAGGCGGCCCAGAAGCGCGGCGACTACACCGAGGCCTATTACATCCACGGCTTCACCACCGAACTTGCTGAGGCGCTTGCGGGCTGGAATAACACCCGCATCCGCAGGGAGCTTGGCCTACCGGAAGAGCGCGGCCTGCGCTACTCCTGGGGTTACCCCGCCTGCCCCGATATGAGCCAGCACGAACAACTCTTCCAGGTTCTACCCAACGAGGAGATTGGTGTCACCCTGACCGTGGGTTACCAGCTCAACCCCGAGCAGAGCACTGCTGCTCTTATCATGCATCATCCGGAGGCCATCTACTTCGGCACCGGCCAACGCAACCGAGAGGCCGAAGAAGCGCTTCGGGAAGTACTCGGTGACTGGATGTGATGAGGATTAGCAGAGGTAGAACATGTACCTCTACCCCCTACCAAGCGCCTCCAACAACAAATGTGGGAAATCCACCGTCATCCCATCCACCCCTGCGTGGATCGCGTTCATCATGACCTCGGTATCGGTCACTCCCCACGCCCTGACCTCTAATCCCAACGCCTTCCACCTCGACACCTGCTCTCCCAACACAGCACGGGCAGGTGGACAAAACTGATCCAGGTCCGTGCTCACCACACGCATGACCTCGTCCTCACTCGTATCGCTCGTCAGAAAGCCGACCTTCGCGTGCGCATTCGCTCTTTTGATGCCTTGAGCCACCTCAAAGAAAGTTGAGGTGAAGGTCACATTGTCGATAAGCCCTAGCTCACGCACCATCCCCAAAACCTGATCCTCAATGCCGAGCACTTTGACCTCTAAAACGAGATGAACCCGTTCACCATATCGTTCCAAGGTGTCATACAACCGCGGAATCCTGGCGCCTTGATACCTCTTGCTGAACCAGGATCCAGCGTCCAGCGTCTTGATAGCAGACCAGGGCGTGTCAGCAATTCGTCCTTCGCCATTCGTCGTTCGATCCAACGTCTCGTCGTGGATGAGGATCAACTCCCCGTCACGGCTGACCTGCACATCCGTCTCGATCGCATCCACACCTAACGAAAGGGCCACATCAAACCCCTCCCAGGTATTCTCCGGTGCCAGTGCCGCCGCACCACGATGTCCAATCACCTGCATGGTCATCTCCACAGTAGAGGCATGGAGTCACCTCCCAGTTGATCCATGGAAGGTTAGCCATATACTAGTGGGCCGATGTCCAACATGTCCATGGATTGCTGCACGAGTTTAAGGAGCGGTAAAACAGTCATGTCATCACTAACCATCGAATGGGAGATTGACCTCCAAGTAGCCTTGGAGCGCGCTAGCCAGGAACGCCGCTTCCTGCTGGCCGACTTCAGCAAGCGACACTGAGCGGGCTGCGAAGCGCTGGATACCGTGACGTATCCTTCCGATATCGTGCATCGCTTCATCGTCGAGCACTTCGTCCCAGTCAGGCTCCTGCTCAACCAACCAGAGCACCGGGCCCACTTCCGGCAGCAGCGCGTCATCTGGACCCCAACCATCGTGATCCTGGACTGGCGAGGCCGAGATCATTACCGCTCCCTCGGCTATCTGCCGCCCGACCTCTTCGCGCACCTGCTCCACATTGGCCTTGCACGGGCAAAGATGGCGTGGGCACGCTACGACGAGGCCGCCTCCCACCTCCACCTCGTCGCTAACCAATCTGAGAGCCCTTTGGCGCCCGAAGCACTCTACCAACTCGGTATGGCACGCTACCTGCAGACCCGCCGCCACGCCGACCTCATGGAGCCGTGGGACCGCCTCCTGGAGCAATATCCCGACAGCATCTGGGCCGCTCGTGTGCCACCCAATCAGAGTGAAGTTAGGTACCGGTGAAGTGCCGTAAGCGATGGGCTAACATACTACCCACGTCGCACCATACAAAAAGCACCAAGGAATTCCTCGGCGCCCTTGTTATTGTTTCGGTAACCTACTATGACTACGCTTTCTCCGGCTCGTACACCTTCCGCGTCACCTCGCGCGAAGCGGCTTCCTTCTCTTTGATCCAGCCATCCTCGCGCATCGCCTCAAGGATCAAGTCGCGGACCTCGGTGGGGGAATCAGTCACCACCATCAGATCCAGATCGACATCAGCGATCTTGGCACCTACCAACAAGGTACCGCGCAGCCACTCTAACAACCCCCGCCAGAATTCCGAGCCAAAGAGAATGACGGGGAAGTCGTGGATCTTGCCCGTCTGGATCAGGGTCAACGCCTCGAACAGCTCATCCATCGTACCATAGCCGCCTGGGAAGATGACAAACGCTTGGGCATACTTCACGAACATCGTTTTGCGAACGAAAAAATACCGGAAGTCAATGGCAATCTCGACGAACTCGTTGATACCCTGCTCGAAAGGCAGTTCAATGTTCAATCCGACCGAGATACCGCCTGCCTCTTGCGCACCCTTGTTGGCCGCCTCCATGATGCCTGGGCCGCCGCCTGTGATTACGACTAGACCTGCCTCCGCCAACAAGCGCGCCACCTCTACCGCCACCTGGTACATCGGGTCGTTAGGCTTGGTCCTTGCCGAGCCGAAAATCGACACGGCAGGCCCTAACTCGGCAAGCGTATCGAAGCCCTCTACAAACTCACCCTGAATCCGCATCACTCTCCATGGGTCCGTCTCCGTAAATGGCTTCTGTTCACGACGGGGCGGCGATAACAGCTGCTCGTCCTCCGTTGCCCTCCCGGTACGAACGGCCCGATTCAACGACGGATCCTTTTTGGGCTTAGCCGCAAAATCACTCGCTACCTTATGGTCTGTCATTGATCCCCCTCTCTGGCA
>JALZCF010000065.1 GCA_030863245.1 Chloroflexota bacterium | reverse complement strand
GAGTGGGTGGTGGTGGTGGACGATGGGTCGACAGATGGGACAGCGGAGACGGCGCGGGCTGGGGGGGCGAAGGTGCTTTGCATGCCGCGCAATGTGGGGAAGGCGCGGGCGGTGACGGAGGGGATGCGCTATGTGCGGCGGTTGGAGCCGACGGCAGTGGTGATGTTGGATGGGGATGGACAACATGATCCACGCCAGATCCCCACGGTACTCGGGCCGGTGGAGGCGGGGACGGCGGATATGGTGATTGGCTCGCGCTTTATCGGGGTGCAAAGCAGGATTCCGCGATGGCGAGTTGTAGGGCAGCGAACGTTGACCTTAGCGACGAATGCCGTGTCGGGAGTTCGCTGTACCGACTCGCAGAGTGGCTTTCGCGCTTTCGGCCCGAGGGCGTTGCCCTTCCTAGAGTTCCGTGCCTCGGGCTTCTCGATGGAATCAGAGATGCAGTTCATCGCACGGGAGAATGACCTGCGGCTAGCGGAGGCGCCTATTGCTGTGATCTACACTGAGCCGCCCAAGCGCAACCCTGTAGCCCATGGATTGCAGGTCCTGAGCGGGGTGATCCGCCTGGCGGGACAGGCGCGGCCGCTGCTGTTCTTTGGAGTGCCAGGATTTGTCTTTCTCTTGAGCGGGCTGCTGTTCGGCATACAGGTGATTCTGATCTTTCAAGCGTCCCGACAACTCGCGGTTGGATACGCGCTCGCTTGTGTGTTACTTTCGATATTTGGATTGATCGGGGTCGCGACAGGAGTGATGTTACACGCGATTCGTGCCTTGTTGGTAGAGTGGCTGGAGCGACGACGTGTACTTGACGGCGAGGAGAGGAGCGTGCAGCTTGTCTGAGTGGCCCGTGGTGAGCGTGGTGATTGTGGGCTGGAATAGCCGCGCTCATCTGGCACGCTGCCTGCCATCGCTTGCTGTGCAGCGTTACCCTTACTGTGAGATCATCGTGGTGGATAACGCCTCTAGTGATGGGACCTGTGCATGGATAGTTGAGACGTACCCAGAGGTGCAACTGCTGCGCAACGAGGTGAATATTGGCTTCGCGGCGGCAGTGAACCAGGGGTGGGCGGTCGCGCGAGGTGAGGTGCTGGTAGAACTGAACCCCGACACCACGGTGGAGCCGGATTGGCTCTTTCCGTTGGTGGAGGTAATGCAGTGGCCGGGTGTAGGGCTTGCCACGGCTCGCGTGATGCTGATGGGGGAGCCGGAGCGGGTCAATGCGTGCGGCAACGAGATGTCGCTGACAGGGTTGACTTTCTGCAGCAGTATTGGGGAGGTGGTGGAGTACGGCTCCAAGCGTGTTCAACATGTGCCAGCGGTGTCGGGTGCAGCATTTGCTATGAGCCGAGAGTGCTATGAGAGGATCGGTGGCTTTGACCCGGATTACTTTGCTTACTTTGAGGATACGGACCTATCGTGGCGCGCGCGTCTGGCAGGGTTCGAGGTTGTTCTCTCTGGGGGCTCGGTGGTCTTCCACGATTACGCGTTCCGGTTCAGCCCAGAGAAGATGTACTGGATCGAGCGGAATCGGCATCTAACCTTATTCAAGCACTTGCGGTTGAGCACGTTGTTACGCTTGTTACCGGCACTGTTGTTGGGCGAAGCGATCGCCTGGGGATATGCTCTAATGCGTGGGCCACGTACCCTATTGGCCAAGGCGCGGGCGCTGGGTTGGCTGCTTCGCCATACCGGAGAGGTGCGACGACGGCGAGAGGCCGTGCAGATCCTGCGTGAGGTAGAGGATGAAGGGCTAGTTGCTAGTATGACGACGACGATTCGCTTTGACCAGACGGTGCCTGTGGCACTAGGGAAGGGGATGAATGCTGTGATCGAGCCGTTCCTCCGTTGGTGGAGCCGCCGTGTCTTCGCCCCGACCTCGCACCATCTAACGGAGAGCAGGGAGCAGGAGTGGAACGGCAGATAGGGTGTAGCATGAGGGGAGCGGTAAGGGCGCCGTTTGCGCCTTGCAAGCCTCGGCTACGAGTTTCGTCACTCCCACGGGATTCTTCAATGAGGTAAGCCTGGACAATTACTGGGGGTAAGGCAGCGAAAGTAGGGAAAAGTGTGACTTTAGGATTGATAGAGTACTAGAAGGCTTTCGATTGATGAAGATTGCGCATGTTACTGCGACGTTCCCTCCGTACCTAGCCGGGACGGGGAACGTTTGCTATCACAGTTGTCTCCAACTGGCCTGCCTGGGCCATGAGGTTCACGCTTTTACGACCAGGCACTCTGCAGCGCCCTCCGTGGAGGTACGTGTGGGATTTACAGTGCATCGACTATGGCCGATTGCGCAAGTAGGTAATGCGCCAGTGCTACCGGAACTCCTCCGTGTGCTGCACGGCTTCGATGTGATCCATCTGCACTACCCATTTATTCTAGGTGCGGAGATGGTTCGGTTGGTTGCATGGCGTTCCCGCATTCCACTGGCCATCTCGTTCCATAACGATCTGGTTGGGGATGGTGGACGGGCGTGGTTGTTTTCGCTTTACCAACATTTGTCAGTACGGACAACCGTGCGGGGGGCCGCGCGTCTCTGCGTGGTTTCGTTGGATCACTACGACTCTAGCCTGCTGCGCTGTTCCTTAACGGAGTCCAAACCTAGAGTGGTCGAGCTTCCCAACGGGGTAGATACGGTGCTCTTCTCCCCGAACGGTGATAAGTTGGTACGGGAGCGCTACGGGATACCAGCAAGAGTCAAGGTGCTCCTCTTTGTGGCCGCACTTGACCGAGCGCACCACTTCAAGGGGCTGGATAGATTGCTAAAGGCGCTTAGGGCTTTGCCCGAGGATACGTGGTTGCTGGTAGTAGGGGACGGCGAGATGCGTGCAGGTTACGAGCGACAGGCACGGCAATTAGGGGTGGTGGATCAGGTGTGCTTCGTGGGTGCTGTCGAGCATGAAGATACGCCGACATTCTTCCGGAGCGCCGATGTTACTGTGTTGCCTTCCTCTCCACCTGAGTCATTTGGATTAGTGCTACTTGAATCACTAGCCTGTGGCACACCGGTTCTAGCAAGCGATATTCCCGGTGTCCGAACGCTGGTCTCGAAAGGGGAGGACGGTTTGCTGGTGCGGCCTGTTGATGTCGAAGATCTGGCAACCAAGCTTGAAATAATCTTATCGTTTCCTTGTGAGCAGAGGAAACGTATGGGCATGGCGGGACGACGGAAGGTGGAGGAGCGCTACACCTGGAGCCGGATTGGAAGGGAGCTTGAGGCGCTATACGTGGAGCTGTTGGATGAATCGGTAGATAGTAGATAGTAGATGGTAGATGGCGAACAACCTCCGTTCCCTACCAACTACCTCCCATCTACCAGGCAGATGGGAGTCTCCTGGGAGCTTGATTTATGAAGTGGCAATCGCCTGTCGTGATGATCGGGATCGATGCAGCGACATGGGATGTAATGGGACCTTTACTGGCAGCAGGAAAAGTGCCCAACATCGAGCGTTTGGTAGTGGACGGAGCAGCCGGGGAGCTGCGGAGTATGGTTCAGTATGTTTCGCCTGCGCTGTGGACGACCGTTATGACAGGGCAAGTTCCGGAGCGGCATGGGGTGATGGATTTTTATAGTGGTACGCGCCTCCACCGTCGTTCACCCGCTCTACCCGAGATTATCGGGAGTGAAGCGGGGAAGGTTGGGCTCTTTCGTTGGTTTGCGAGCTGGCCACCCATGGCAAATAACGGGTTCACTGTGCCTTGTTCGGTCGCGCGATCACCGGAAACCTACCCTGCTGACCTGCAGTTTCTTAATGATCTTGTCTACCATGGAGGCTTTAGGATCTACCTGAAGTGCGGGATCAAGCTGTTGCAGTATGGTACGAGTCTCAAGACGGTTTTGAAGGCAGCAGGCGAGTTGGTCCATGAACGTATGACAAGGGCGCCATTTCTAGATTGGTGGTACCGGCGGCGCCTATTAGAGACAGCAATCTATGGCGATGTGTTTGCGCATTTACTACGGAGGTACCGACCGGATTTTGCTGCCATTCTGTTATACCACACGGATGATCTGAGTCATCGATATTGGAAGTACAGGGAGGCGGAGCGGTTCGACGATGTCACGCCGAGCGAGATTAACAAGTATGGGCGGGTGATCGATGATGCCTACATCGCAGCCGACGAGGCGGTGGGCAAGATTGTGGGTGTGCTGCCGGAGGACAGTCTGATCATCGTCCTATCGGATCATGGTCAAGAGGCGGGACCGCCTGTTGCAACACCTTACCGGATGACGCGGAGCGTTCTGCGTCTACTAGGATTTCAGGATAGGGTCTGGCTGACTTACGTCGGGTACAGTGCGTTTATACGCGCTCGCATCGTAGGAGAGGCCTCACAGGCCCTGACAGAGCTGAAAGATGCCCTGGAAAAAGTGAGGCTACAGCCTAATCAGAGGCCAGTGTTTGACGTGTCAGTTGAGAATGGACCCCAACTCGTTGTAGATGTCAATGTTGACACACAGGTTGCGTTGGACTCAATGGTTTCCTTGCCGGGCGCGGAATGCGTGCCGTTAGAGGTGACTGTCTTCACAGATGGTCGATTAAGTGGCACCCATAGCGAGCAGGGCATATTGATTGTGAAGGGACCCGGCGTCCGCAAGGGGCAAAATATTGAGAAGGCTAGTATTCTAGACATTGCGCCGACTGTTTTAGCTCTAAGGGGAATCCCTGTGAGTCGAGAGATGGATGGGCGTGTGTTAACGGGAATTATTACAGAGAGTTATCTAGCACAGAATCCAATCCAATATGTTGATTCTCACGGCTCAAAGTCAAGTGATGATGAGGTTGAGGTACCGTTTGCCGCCGACGAACTGGAAGTCCTTGAGAACAGGCTACGGCATCTTGGATACCTCTCGTAAGTGGTGGTTGCACTCTTGTACCAGAGCTGCATCCATACTGACTCTGGCATGTTCGTCCTTGGGTACCAACTCCTTTTACTTGATGGGAGGCACAGCTCTTTCAGCCATTTTTGGATTTATGTTTTGGACGACAGCAGCCCGCACTGTTTCACCAGCAGAAGTAGGTCTGGCTACGGCTACGATTTCCGCCGCTGCCCTTCTTCTCTTACTTTGCGAGTCTGGTTTTGGAGCTGCCTTGATTTACTTTTCTACCACTGAATGCGAGGAGGCAACCCATCTCTTGAATACGGTGGTAGCGGGTGGATGGATGCTCAGTACAACTGCTGCAATCCTGTTCTTAGTAGGAATTCCCCTCTGGGCAAAGGGGCTGTTGCTTCTACGCCAGGATCCTCTCCTTCTTATCACCTTTACTCTTCTTATTGCCTTCACCTTTGCTCTGAAGCTACAAGATTCGGCCATGCTGTCATATCGCCATGCCCGGTTCGTGTTTTGGCGCAATGTGGCATGCAATGCTCCTCCACTGTTTCTACTGTTTCTTCTGGGTCCTCTGCTTGAGGCTCACCAACTTCCAATTGTTGCCTTTGCAGCGCCTAACGTTCTAACGGGTATCATCACAAGTGTGTTCGTTGTACCGCGTGTATTCAAAGGATACAGATTCTTTGGATGCTTCAATCAGAGTCGTCTACTCAGCATTGCTACGTACAGCCTAGCAACTCACGCGGCCAATCTTCTCTGGGAGGGTGGCACTTTTCTTCTGCCAATCATTGCGATTAATGTGCTCTCTGCCGCGGCAACAGCTTATTTCTATATCTGTTGGACGTTGTCAAACTTCGTCATGATTGCCTCCCGATCGGTGACCACGTCGCTATTTGTTGAAATGACCCGTGACCCAACGGGCATCCACGATATCTTACTACAGGCGCTTAGGTTTATTCTCTTGGTCACAGTTCCCCTTATATGTCTCCTGTGGTCAGGAGGCCATATCGTGTTGCGCCTCTTTGGTGAAGGATATGCCAACCTGACACTCTTACGAATCTTACTGCTATCAGCTGTTCCGTTTGCAATCAACAGTATCTGTCTCATGAGCCTACGTGCCCTTGGCAAGCTTCGTCATCTGCTCCTCTGCTCCGCTACAGTGGCGACAGGGGTAGTCGGCTGGACAACGATCTTTGCGCTACGTTTCGGTGTGGAAGGGATTGCAGCAGGATGGCTACTCAGTCAATCACTTCCTGCGCTGCTTGCGATCGGCATTCTTCTTAAAAAGAAAGCGGCTACATGCCCTTGGAAGCAGTAGAACAGTGCGATGAGCGTAAGGGCGCATGAAACCAAACAGCCTGATATAAGGGCTGCGAGCTCTGGATTATTACTTCTTCTGGGTGCTGTATCGTTATTATGCTTCTACGCGCTCCTACGTTATGGAACTCTATGGGCAGAGAACGATACGTTTCGTTTCACATCGGCAACGAATGCCGTTTTCAACTCTGCTCGTCTTGTGCCAGAGCAACATGCCTACCCCAATGGATACGGCTACCAGGCGTTGTTGCTGTTTCTCATCCATCTGACAGGAGTCGATCTAATCTCATTCCAACTTCTCGGGCGCCTCTTTCTTGCAGTCTCCCTGGTTGTGCCTACGTGGTTGCTGTACCGAGAACTGGCAGGATCAGCCCCAGCCGCTATGCTGGCGACTGCGCTGCTCTTTATTCAGCCCGAGTTTCTCTTCTCCATATTACGGGGCACACATGAGAAATTCTCGCGTGTGTTGATGTTGCTCTCTCTATATATCCTGATCCGAAGCTTGCATTCCCCTAAAAGTCTCTCGCGCCTCACCAGCTGGATTCTTGCCGCCTATCTCGCTATCTACGCACAGATCGCCTTCAACAACCTGCTTGCCACGTCATTTATCGTCGCCATCCTCCTATCCCTTCTGTTCAGCTGTGTTGTGTTGCGGCGGAGCCCATCGACCTCCTCGGTAGCTACCCCGGCCATCCAACGATTGCTCTACACCGTCGTTGTCTCGCTGGGGCTGTCATCTCTCTTTACCTTCTATCTCTACCAGCCCGCCAAACATGACCTGTTGGTTCTGGAATCGCTCTGGCAGCGCCTGCTTCTCCTCCTGTTGGATATCGAAACCTTTACCAATCCCTACGGGACCGTCGAAAAGACGTGGGTAAGCCTTCCCGTCTATCTCCTCTCCAGCTTGGCCAATTGGTTGCTTCTGGCCACCTCCGCCCTCATCTGGTCCTGCCAGACCCTTCACTGGCTGCGCGACCGTCGGGCTCTATCTGAAACAAACCACGTGCTGCTCTGGGCCTTCTATGCCGCCTTTGCCCTCTTGAGTGCGCTCACGGTTGTCCTGGACTTCAGTGGCGCCCTCGCGGCCAACCTGCAGCATCGCATTTTCCCAAGCTTCGCAATCTTCGCCGCCCCCCTGGTCGCCCGCTTCCTCGTCGAGCGCTACCCTCCACAGCGCGCCACGACCCCTCTGCTATGGACCGGCGTGTGGGCGACCATAGCCCTGCTCTCTATCTTCTCCACCCTCAAGGCCCTCAACGATCCCCGCATCTGCAACAAGTGGCTCTTCCACCTCCCTTCGGAGATGGAGGCGATAGCCTGGAGCGAGCACGCCCTCACCGGCCGAGGCCTCTGGCTAGGCTATGACGAGCGCCTGTCCACCGCCTACGGGATTCGTGCGGCCCGAAGCGTGGACCCCATGCACTGGAACACGTCCACATGGGATCCCAAAACCCCCAACCTTCTGATCTCCGACGTGACACGCCAACACGCCGAACGGCTGCAGCAGCCTCTACCACTACAAGCC